>JABFYB010000757.1 GCA_013361475.1 Hamadaea sp. | reverse complement strand
ATTCCGCCTGGCGGAATTGGATGAGTTCCGCTGGGTCGTCGGTCAATGGGCTGTGCGCCGAGATCTGTCGGACGAAAGGCGTCCTCAAGCTCGTGGTGGTCCCCAGGAACCATGGGTTCGGCGGTTTCCCGTGGCGTCGCGGACGGCGTGGACGGTGAGCACCGCGGCCGTGTTCTTGATGTCGAGGAGCGGATACCCCTCTTCGGTCGGGTCTTGGGTGGTTCCGGACGCGGCCTTGACGTACCCGCGAACGCCTTTTCGGCCGGCGGGTTGCCGAGGACGTCATCTCATGAGAGGGACGTCGTAAGCAAGGCCGTTCAGATCCTCATCGGTGAGTGCGAGCTCGTACGCGTCGCCTGCTTGCAGCGGGTTCGGGCCGTGAGCGGGCAAGGCTGTTCCCCTGGCAGTACGTGGGCCTTCGACGGACGCGCCGGCGAAAGACGTTGATCGGCCGCGAACCTTTCGTCGGGATCGCCATGACGCAACCTCCTGCGCTGTTCCGTGGGATTGCCGGGAGCAGCGAGAAACGACACGTAACCCTTCCTCAGGCTCTTGATCGACGGGTTGCCGGGCGTCATCGGTGCCGGGTCGCGTGGGTCGGTCGCCGGCTCGTCGGCAGCGGGAGCCTTCTATCGGCGCACCCGATAGCGCAGATGAAGGACACGGTTGCCCTGGATCACCGCGTCAGGGTCCTCCAGCAGGTGCTGGGCGTCGACGGAGCCGAAGTAGCGCTTGCCGGAGCCGAACACCACAGGCACGACGTCCATGCGCACCTCGTCGACCAGCCCCGCGGCGAGCATCTGGCCGCCGACGTCGCCGGCGGCGACCTCGACGATGCGGTCACCCGCGAGCTCCTGCGCCTTGGCCATGGCCGCCTCGACGCCGTCGGCGAAGTGGAACGGCGCCTCGGGGTCCCAGCCCTCGGGCATCGGCCGGTGCGACACGACGACCACGTGGTCGATCCCGCTCGGAGGCTTCCCGTCCCAGCCGTCCGTCAGGTCGAAGACGTGGCGGCCGGCGATCGTGACTCCGATCCCGTCCCAGTACGGCCGGGTGTAGTCGTAGGACATCTGCGACACCTTCAGGTCGCCGCTCTCGTCCAACGGGACGTCACCGCCGGCCAACCAGTCGAACAGCGGTCCGGGCTGGTCATTCTCGTCCGCGACGAAGCCGTCGACCGACACCGAGCCGTACATGACCACCTTGCCCATGGGGCTCTCCTCTGCTCTGGGATGCCCCCAAATTAGCGTGTCGTGAGCTGCCGCTCTTGTAAGAAATCAATCGGCCGGCAGCGGCCAGCCGTCCAGCACATGGCCGGGATGTTCGCGCAGGAACCGCCGCCGGACTTCGACGTACCGGGTCGGCGTGAGCCCGGTGAACGCCCGGAACTCGTGGCCGAAGTGGGCCTGGTCGAAGTAGCCCGCGTCACCGGCGAGGTCGCCCCAGTCGATCGGTTCGGTGGGGTCGATCGCGAACACGGTGGCGGTGAAGCGGTAGATGCGGGCCAGCCGCTTCGGCGTGATGCCGATGAGCTCCTTGAACCGCTGTGCCAGATGAGTGCTGCTGACGCCGGCTGCCACGCTCAGGTCGCCGATCGCCACCGCCCCGCTGGTCGCCGCGATGACGCTGCTCGTATGGCGGACCAGCCCCAGGCCGGAGGTCTCGCACAGCCGCCGCATCAGCTCCTCCTCGAGCAGCGTCAGCATCTCGTGCGGTCCGTCCGCCGTGGCCAGCCGGTCTCGCAGCTCGGCGATGGCGGGCCGTCCCCATATCTGCTCAATCGTCACCGGCCGGTCACACAGCTCGGCCGCGGGCATCGGCAGGAACGGCGCCAGCCCCCACGGCTTGACGTGCGCGCCGACGGATCGGGTCCCCGGCGGATAACCGAACTCGAAGGCGCGGGTGGGCATGGTGACCACGCAGCCGTCGGCGTACTCGGCCGTCTCGATGTCGGTGCCGGCGCGGATGCGGAACGGCGCCCCGAGGTTGACGATGAGCAGCGCCGACGGCGACGGCGGCAGCGTCAGCCGGGCGTACGGCGGCGCGCCCTCCAGGTAGTAGAGGTCGTCGATCAGCCCGTCCAGGGGCGGTCGCGGCACTCTGGACACGTACTCCACGCGTCACAGCATCGCCGATGCGCGCGCGGGCCACCAGGCGGTACGGGCTGAGCCCCTGACGGCGGAACTGTCAGGCCGCTGTTTCCGGAGAGCGCTGGAAA
>JABFYB010000732.1 GCA_013361475.1 Hamadaea sp. | reverse complement strand
ACGGCGCAGGACGAGATAGCCGCCGAGCAGCGCGGCCGTCGTCCAGCCCAGCAGAATGAGCAGTGCGACGCCCGGCCCGTAGGCGGGGCCGAAGCCGCTCTCCGGTCCCCCGGCGATCCGCATCAGCTCCATCCCGGCCTGATCGGGCAGGTATTGCAGCACCGGCCGCAGCCCCGGCACGTTGCCCAGGCCTTGGGAGCCGAGGAAGAGCACCGGGACGAGCACGCCCAGCGCGATCGCGGAACTGCGTACCATCGTCGCGACTCCGGCGGCGAACAGGCAGATCAACGGCAGGTACGCCACCGCGCCCAGCAGAGCCGGCACGGTGTCGGGATCACCGTCGGCGACGGCGTACGGGCCGAGCACGCGCTGCCCCACCAGGAACGCGGCGAGCACCGACGGCGCCGCCACCCCGAGCGCGACCAGTCCGACGACCGCCGTCTTCGCGGCGTAGAACCGGCCGCGCCGGGGCACCGCCGCCAGACTCGGCCGGATCGAGCCCGACGAGTACTCCGAGCCGACCGCGAGCACTCCGAAGACGACCAGCGCCAACTGCGCGAGCGTGAGCCCGTAGAGCGCGGTCACGATCGGGTCGAAGTTCTGCACCCGTTCGATGTTCGCCCGGAAGTTCGAGGCGATGAACGCGCTCAGCCCGACGGCGAGCCCGGCCGTCGCCAGCGATGCCCACAGCGTGGAGCGGACACTGCGGACCTTGATCCATTCGGCGGCCAGCAGGTTCATCGCTGCCCCCGGTATTCCACCGCGTCCACGGTGAGCTTCAGGAACGCGTCCTCCAGCGACTCGGCCCCGGCCACGAAGTCGGCGGTGGCGACGTCGGCCAGCAACCGGCCGCGGCCGATGACGACGAGATGGTCGGCGGTCTGCGCGGCCTCGCTCATCAGGTGGCTGGAGACGAACACGGTCCGGCCCTGCGCGGCCAGCCCGCGCAGCAGGTCGCGAATCCACCGCACGCCCTCGGGGTCGAGGCCGTTGACCGGCTCGTCCAGGATCAGCACCGCCGGGTCGCCGAGCAGCGCCGCGGCGAGCCCGAGCCGCTGCCCCATGCCCAGGGAGAACTTGCCCGCGCGCCGCCGGGCCGCCGTCGTCAGCCCAGTCAGGTGGATCACCTCTTGTACGCGAGAACGCCCGATCCCGTTGCTGCGAGCCAGATATCGCAGATGACTGAGCGCGGATCGTCCCGGATGGACGGACCGGCCGTCGAGCAGCGACCCGACCGTGCGCAGCGGCTGGTTCAGGCGCTCGTATCGCTGCCCGGCGACGCGTACCTCGCCCGCGGTCGGCCAGTCCAGGCCGAGCATGAGCCGCATCGTCGTCGACTTCCCAGCGCCGTTGGGGCCGAGGAAGCCGGTCACGACACCGGGCCGGACCGTGAAGGTCAGGTCGTCGACGGCGGTCGTGCGCCCATAGCGTTTGGTCAGGTGAGAGACCTCGATCATGGCTGCCATCGTGGGCCGCCGGACGGCTCGGCCGCATCGGACCGGGGTCGGAGCGGCGGTCGCCGCCGCTCCCCCCGTGGGTGGAGGCGCGTCGTCGCCGGCCGTGGCTATTGTCGACCGGTGCATCCCCGGCAACAGGCCCGTCCCGCCCGGCTGATCGCCGTCGACGGCGTCGTCGTGCTGGCGTATGTGGTCGTGCTGCTGGCGACCGGACCGGTCGGCCCGTCGGCGGCACGCCCGGCGACCGGCGCTGCGTGGGAGCAGGTCGCCCTGGCCGGGGCGGCTCTCCTCCCGCTCGTCGTACGCCGGTTGTGGCCGTTGCCGGTGTATCTGGTGACGCTGGCCGTCAGCGTCGTCGCCGTGGTGCGAAACCACCTGTGGGATCCGCTGCTGCCGGCCGCGTACGCCTTGTACGCCGTGACCGCCGCGCGTACGCCCCGGGCCTGGTGGGAACGGTGGCTCCCGGGATGGTCGATCGGGCTGCTGTTGGCCGCGGCCGCCGTCGGCGCGACCGGCGAATCCGCCGGCGACTGGTGGCGGGGCAACGCCGGGCTGCTGACACTGGGCTTCCTGGCCCTGCTCGCCGCAGCCGAACTCGGCCGGGCCGCCCACCAGCGACGCGCCGACGCCGTACGCACGGCGCAGCAGATCGCCCGGCAGGCGGTCGACGAGGAACGGCTGCGCATCGCCCGGGAACTGCACGACGTCGTGACCCACAGCATGGGCCTGATCGCGGTGAAGGCCGCGGTCGCCAACCACGTCGTGCGTACGCGCCCCGAGGAGGCCCACGAGGCGTTGCGCGTCATCGAGCAGACCAGCCGCAATGCGCTGAACGACATGCGTCGCATGCTCGGCGTACTCAGATCTGACGAACAGACCGCGGACCTCGCGCCCGCCCCCGGCCCGGCGGCGCTCGGTGAGCTGGCACGCCGAGCCGGAGCCGAGCTGACCGCGAGCGGGCTCGCGGACCTGCCGGACGGGGTGGGGCTGGCGGTGCACCGGATCGTGCAGGAGGCGCTGACGAACGTCGCCAAGCACGCCGGTCCGCGCGCCCGCTGTGTGATCGTGGTCGAAGCCGACGGCCGCGAGGTACGCCTGAGCGTCGTGGACGACGGCACGAACCCGGCCTCGCCGAACGCCGGCGGCCACGGCCTGATCGGCATGCGTGAACGGGTCGGCATGTACGGCGGCAGCCTCGTCGCCGGCCCCGAACCCGGTGGCGGCTTCGCCGTGCGCGCCACCCTGCGCTACGAGGCGGCCCGATGACCGAACCGTTGCGGGTGCTGCTCGCCGACGACCAGACCCTGCTGCGCGGCAGCCTGCGGGTGCTCATCGACGCCGAGCCGGGCATGGTGGCGACCGGCGAGGCGGCCACCGGCGAACAAGCCGTACGCCTCGCCCGCAGCCAGCGCCCGGACGTCGTCCTGATGGACGTGCGGATGCCGGGAACAGACGGCATCGAAGCCACCCGCCAGATCTGCGCCGACCCCGGCAGCAGCGTCAGAGTGCTGATGCTGACGATGTTCGACCTCGACCAGTACGTGTTCACGGCGTTGCGCGCGGGCGCCAGCGGATTCCTGCTGAAAGACACGCCACCAGCGGACCTGCTGACCGCGATCCGGGTCGTCGCCGCCGGCGACGGACTGCTCGCCCCCGGCGTCACCCGGCGGCTCATCGCCGAATTCGCCCGCCGCCCCGAACCGGTACCCCGCGCGGATCTGCCCGGCGTCACCGATCGGGAACGCGACGTGCTGGAGCTGATCGCGCGCGGGCTGTCCAATGCGGAGATCTCCGATCGGCTGCACGTCGGGGCGGCGACCGTGAAGACACACGTCGGGCACCTGCTCACCAAACTCGGCGCCCGGGATCGGGCGCAGCTCGTCATCGCCGCGTACGAGAGCGGGCTGGTCGTCGCGGGAGCGTGAAGATCTCCCCCAGGCGAGGGAGGCGATTCCCGCGTACTGGGGAGTCTCGGCGAACGGTCCCGGACGACGCTGAGGGCATGACGAAAGCCAAGAACATCGCGGCGTACGCGGCCGTCGCCGCCGCTGTGCCGTACCTGGTCCTGAAGGTGATATGGCTGTCCGGCGGCACCGTCGGCACGAACGCGGCCACTCCGGACGGTGCGACCTTCTTCGCGATGAACGCCTTCACCGTGCTGATGGACGTGACGGCGGTCGTGCTCGCGCTGGCCTTCACCCGCCCCTGGGGTCGCCGGTTGCCCGCTCCCCTGGTCCTGTTCCCGATGTGGGTGGGCGTCGGGTTCCTGGGAGCCATCGTCCTCGCTCTTCCGGCGGCTGCGGCCATCAGCGCGCTACGCGGGCTGAACGTGTTCGCCGAGGGCGGCGGCATCGTCGAACCCTGGGTGTACGCCGTCGTCTACGTGGGATTCGTCAGCCAGGGCGTCGGCCTGTTGACCGCCTTCGTCCTGTATGCCCGCGAACGCTGGCCGCGGCTGCCCGGTGGACCGCTGCCGGCCGAGTTGGGGCTGCTCACCAAGACGATGATCGGCCTGCAGGCCGCTCTCGGGCTGATCTGCCTCTACTGGGGACTGGGCGGCAACGCCGGACTACCCGCCGGATCGACCAGCTTCAGCGGCCGGTTCCTGATGGCGATGTTCGGGCTGCTGTCGATGGCCGGCGCGGTGGGACTCCACCGGATGAAGGACGGCCCGACATGGACCGCCCTCACGCTGACCTGGCTCGGTTCCGGTGCCGCCTTCGCCTGGGGTCTCTGGTTGACGCTCAACCTGGTGGTCGACTCGCCACTGGCCGCTGACGGCGGGCCGATGGGCCTGCTCGGGCTGGTTTCCCTGTTGCGGCTGCTCAGCGGCACGATCGTCGGGCTGATCGCGGCGACCCAGCTGGTCCAGCCGCAGCGCTCCGACCTGGTGTCGGCCTAAGTTCGGCGTACGCGGAGCACGCCGGTCAGCATCGGCAGGGTGAACTCGCCGTCGGCCGTCTCGGGCCGGCTCCCCAGGAAGGCACGGATGCGGTCGAGCGCGGCGGCGCGGTCCGGCTCGGGCATGACGAGCAGGCCGGCTCGCGTCCCGAGCGTCGCGACCAGGGAGTCGGCCGTACGCCGCTGCCCGTGCGGGAACTCGGCCTGTTCTGGGGAGCCGAACCCGGCCGGTGCGCCGTCACGGGTCAGGTACAGGTGTGTCGTCGCCGCCCGCCAGCGGCTGAACGTGTCGCGGGGGCCCATCGCTGCCGGCCCGCTGACCTGGTCGAGCCCGGCGGCCCAGTCCACTCGGTCGTCGATCACGTTCCAGAGGCCGGCCAGGGTGCCGCCGGGGGCCAGGACGCGGGCGATCTCGGGGCCGGCGACGGCCATGTCGAACCAGTGCATGGCGTTGCCGGCCACCACCGCGTCGACGGACGCGTCCGGCAGCGGGATCGATTCGGCGCTGCCGGACAGTGCCTGCACAGTGGGCAGTCCGCGGCGCAGCTCGGCGAGCATGGCCGGATCAGGTTCGACCGCGACGACGTCGAGGCCGAGCGCGACCAGGGAGGCGGTCAGCTTGCCGGTGCCGGCGCCCAGGTCGAGCACGCGCGAACCGGGGGCGAGGTCGAGCGCCCAGCGCAGGGCGGCCTGCGCGTAGTCGGGGCGGTGCTCGGCGTACGCGGTCGCGGCCGCGCCGAAGGACGAGCCGTGCACCTGAGGGTCTTCATGATCCATCCGCCGACTCTAGCCGGGCGGGGTGGCCGGGTGCATGGTCACGACGGGACGCCTGCTTCGGCGGACTCGGGCGACTGTCGAGGCGCGGGCGCGATCTCCACAGTGGAGCGGACGAGGCGGCGCGTACCGACGACCGTCAGGGGCGCGATCCCGGCTCCGAGCAGCACGAGCGCGCAGACCATCAGCACGGGGTCGTAGCCGAAGGCCGAGGCCAGTGGTCCGGCGAGGGCGTTGCCGATCGGCATGGCGAGGAACGAGGTCAGCATGTCCCACGAGGCGACCCGGGCCAGCCGGTCGTGCGGGATGTGGTCCTGCAGCGCGGTGTCCCAGGCGACGGAGAAGAAGGCGAGTCCGGCGTATCCGACGACGGCTCCGGCCGCGACGGCGGTGAGGACGCCGGGCCAGACGTAGACGAGGACCCAGACCGGCATCAGTAGCAGGGTCAGCCAGCCCGCGCGCAGGAGCCGCCGGGGTTTGAAGCGCATGCCGACGGCCGCGCCGATCACGCCGCCGAGTCCTTCGGCCGCCGCCACGAGACCGGCCGCGCTCGCGCCGCCGAGCCGTTCGATCGCCAGGACCTGCACCAGGACGAGGACCACGCCGTTGGCGATGTGATAGACCGTGGCCGCCAGTACGCCCACCAGCAGCCAGTCGCGCCGCCGGATCTCCAGCCAGCCCGCGCCGAGTTCGCGCAGCATCCCCTCGCGGGGCGGGCGGGTGACGCGGACGCGGATGAGCAGGGCGGTCACTGTGGAGACGACGAAGCTGATCGCGTTGACGGTGAAGCCGGTGGTGGCGCCGAACCGGGCGACCACGAGACCGCCGAGTGCCGGGCCGAGGACCGCGCACGAGGTCTGGAGCAGGCTGAGGGTCGCGTTGGCGGACTGCCGCTGGTCGGCGGGGACGAGCATCGGCTTGAGGGAGGTGAAGGCGGGACCGAAGAACGACCCGGCTCCGGCGGAGGCCGCGGCGAGCACCATGATCAGCGGCAGCGCGTAGTGGCCGGTGCCGAAGACGAGCGCGATGCCGGTCGCCGCGGCGGCGCGGACGATGTCGGAGACGACCATGACCCGCTGGGGCTGCATCCGGTCGGCCCAGACGCCGCCGAAGAGCGTGCCGGCCAGCATCGCGACGACCGAGGCGGCCATGACCAGGCCGAGGTCGCCGGCTCCGCCGCCGGCGAGCAGGATCGCCACCGCGAGGGCGACGGTCTGGAAGCCGTTGCCCAGCCAGGACAGTCCCTGTCCGAGGGCCAGCATCCGGAAGTCCCGGCTCATTCGTCTCATGCGCGCAGAGTAGTTCAGCGTCGAACTATTTGACAACCAATTATCAGACGTCGTCGGAACCTGCCATCATGGGGCGATGAGCACACCGGAGCGAGACGCCGCCGATCATCACGTCGCGCGCTGGGCCGACTATCTCCGCGACGACCCGGCCTTCTCCCCCGAGGTCGAGGCGGCGATGATCCGGATGGGACACATCCTGCGCCGGATGCGCCGCGACGACGTGGCCGCGTTCGCCGACTCCGAGTTCACCATCGAGGACTACAAGACGCTGCACGCGCTGATGGTGCAGCCGTACCCCAACGAGGCGACGCCGGGTCAGCTCGCCGAGGCGACCGCGGTCACCCGGGCCGCGATGACGAGCCGGCTGGACCGGTTGGCGAACGCGGGGCTCATCACCCGGGAGAGCGAGCCGAACGACCGCCGCCGCGTGCTGATCCGGCCCACGGCGGCGGGGCGTACGGTCTGGCAGCGGCACCTCACCGAAGGCCTGGAACGGGAGAACCGGCTGCTGTCCGCGCTGACCGCGAAGGAGCTGGTCCAGCTCAACGCGCTGCTGCGCAAGGTCATGCTGTCACTGGACGAATGACGTTCCGCGGCCCGCGTACGCGAGTAGGCTCGCCGTCATGGCCCTCGTCTTGATCACGGGCGGCACCGGCACCTTGGGCCGGCAGGTCGCCGACCGCGTACGCCGCAGTGGCGACGAGGTCCGGATCTTGTCCCGCCATCCCGCCAAACCCGGCGCACCGCGGGAACCCGGCGTCCAGCGTTTCGTCGGCGACCTCGCCACGGGGCGGGGCATCGCCGAAGCGGTGACCGGAGTGGACGTGATCGCCCACTGCGCCGGCGGCCCGAAGGACGACGAAGCGCTGACCCGTACGCTGGTCGCGGCGGCCAAGAAGGCCGGTGCGCCGCACATCGTGTCGGTCTCCGTCGTGGGCGCCGATCGTGTGCCCATGCGCAGCCGGATCGACCGGACGCTGTTCGGCTACTTCGCCATGAAGCTCGCGACCGAGCGCGTGGTCCGGCAGTCCGGTCTGCCGTGGACGGTTCTGCGGGCCAGCCAGTTCTTCGAGCTGATCGAGACCGTGGCGGGCGCCCTGTCGAAGTCTCCCGTCGTGCCCACCTTCCGCGGGCTCAAGTTCCAGCCGGTCGACGTGCAGACCGTGGCCGACCGCATGGCCGAGCTGATCCGCGGCGAACCGGCCGGGCTGGTCCCCGAGGTCGCCGGGCCGGTCGTCGCCGACATGGCCGTCTTCGTGCGCGACTACCTCCAGGTGAAGGGCAAGCGGCGGGCGCTGGTGCCGATTCCGCTGCCGGGCGCGGCCGCGCACGCCATCGCGGCCGGTGCGATCACGGCCCCGGATCAGGCGGTAGGCCGCCAGACCTGGGTGGAGTACCTCACGACAGCTCGAGGGCCGCGCTGAACTGTTCGTCGGTCAATTCGACGGCTCGCGCGCCCAGGTTCTCCTCCAGGTGCGCGACCGAGGAGGTGCCCGGAATCGGCAGCATCACCGGCGACCGGCGCAGCAGCCAGGCCAGTGCGAACTGGACGGGCGTGATCCCGGCCGCCGACGCGAGGGCGTCCAGCGGACCGCCCGGCCGGGCCAGCTCGCCGGTGGCGATCGGAAACCACGGGATGAACCCGAGTCCTTCTGCTTCGCAGTAGTCGAGCACCGTCTCCGCCCGGCGGTTGGCCAGGTTGTAGAGGTTCTGGACGGTGGCGATGTCGGCGTGCGCCCGGGCCTGCCGCAGCTCAGCGACCGAGACCTGCGACAGTCCGATGTGGCCGATCTTGCCGTCCTTCTGCAGTTCGGTCAGCGCGCCGAGCTGATCGGCGAGCGGCACCGCCGGGTCGATGCGGTGCAGCTGGAACAGGTCGATCCGCTCCAGTCCGAGCCGCCGCAGCGACAGCTCGGCCTGCTGCCGCAGGTACGCCGGATGCCCGAGCGGATGCCACTGGTCCGGTCCCGTCCGCACCAGGCCGGCCTTCGTGGCGATCACCAGATTCTCCGGGTACGGGTGCAGCGCCTCCCGGATCAGTTCCTCGGAGACGCCCGGTCCGTAGGAGTCGGCGGTGTCGATGAAGGTCACGCCCAGCTCGACCGCCCGGCGCAGGACGCGGATCGCCTCGTCGTGGTCGCGCGGCGGGCCCCAGATCCCCGGGCCCGTGATCTGCATGGCGCCGAAGCCGAGCCGGTCTACCGGCAGCGTGCCGCCGATGGCGAAGGTCATGCCCGCAAGCATTCCCGGATCCGGCCCGGGCCGCCACCTCAGGCGTGCGCGGCCGCCATCTGGCGGCAGGAGCGCTCGCACTCCCGGCAGGCGTCGGCGCAGCGCTGCATCTGCACGTCGTCGCCGAATGCTTCGCAGGCGGCGGCGCACTGGCGGCATACGTCGGCGCACAGGGTGCAGATGGCCGGATGGAACTCCGACGACCGGGCCATGAAGTCGGCCGCCATGCGGCAGATGTCGGCGCAGTCGGTCAACAGCCGGATGTGGGCCGCCTCCGCGTGCCGCCCGCCCTGCTGGAGGCAGTAGTTGATGGTCTCCTCGCAGATCCGGTGACACTCCAGAGCGGCCGAGACGCCCTGCGCCATCGTGCCGTTGTCGTGGTGCAAGTCCATGATCAGGCACTCCCTCGTCGGGTGTCAGGTCAGCCCTCACCGTATGACAGGCTGGTGGAGGCCGCAGGCGTTCGAGCGAGGACGACATCCATGTACATTCCCAGCCATTTCACCGCAGACGACGCAACCGTCGGCGAGCTGCTTCGTCACCCGGGCGCGGCCGATCTGATCACGGCGACGCCGGACGGGCTCGTCGCGACGATGCTCCCGTTCCTGTTCGACTCGGCCGTCGGCGAGCACGGCGCGCTGCTCGGCCACGTCGCGCGGACGAACGACCAGTGGAAGCGGCCCGTCCTCGGGGAGGCGCTGGTGATCGTGCGCGGCCCGGACGCGTACGTCTCCCCCTCGTGGTACGCCACCAAGGCCGAGCACGGCCGGGTCGTGCCGACGTGGAACTACGTGACCGCCCACGTCTACGGCGAGCTGATCGTCCACGA
>JABFYB010000053.1 GCA_013361475.1 Hamadaea sp. | reverse complement strand
CCGATGGCCCGGCGGTACGCCGACACCGGCCGCGTGCCCGCGTTCGGCGAGCGAGTGGGGGCGGACGGGCGTACGGTCGGCGTCGTCGGGGCCTCCCGGATCGGGCGCCGCGTCATCCGCCGCCTGGTCACGGCCGGGCACACCGTCCTGGTCTCGGATCCGTTCCTGGACAAGGCCGACGCCGCGGAACTAGGCGCCCAGCTGACCGACCTCGACGACATGTGCCGCCGCAGCGACGTGCTGACGATCCACGCCCCGGCGCTGCCGGAGACCCGTCACCTCATCAACGCGGACCGGCTCAAACTGCTGCGCGACGGCGCGCTGTTGGTGAACACCGCCCGGGGCAGCCTCGTCGACACCGAAGCGCTGCTGGCCGAGTGCCGCACCGGCCGCCTCGACGCCGTCCTGGATGTCACCGACCCGGAGCCGCTGCCCGTCGGCCATCCCCTCTTCGACCTGCCGAACGTGCTGATCACACCGCATCTGGGCGGAGTTCAGGGCAGCGAGGTACGCCGCTTCGGCGCGTACGCCACCGCCGAGGTCGAGCGGTTCACGAGCGGGCAGCCGCTGCTCGGCGAGGTACGCCTCGAGGATCTCCCCCGCCTCGCCTAGTCACCGCCGCGTGCACCACGTACGCGACGGCGACGCCGACGGCGTACCAGAGCAGGTCGGGGGCGTTGAAGGTGCTGCCGAGGATCAGCCGGGCGAGGGTGCTGCGCTCCGACAGCTCGGCCGGGATCGGGCTGAGCTGGAAGAACTCCACCGCCCAGCAGAAGGCGAGCGCGATCGCGGCGCTCGGCAGCGGCCGGAGCCGGGGCGCGACGACGAGGACGAGGACGTAGACGAGTACGGCGTACAGCGCCACTCCGGCGTACTTCGCGAACACGCCACCCGTGAAGGCGCGTACCCCGAGCCCGGCGAGGAGGACGACGACCGCGGCGAGCAGCGCCCGCAGGCGGGTCACCGCTCCTTCCGGAAGACCACCTGGTGTACGCCGTCCTCGTCGTCGAACTCGGTGAGCGGAGACATGCCGAGCCGCCGCATGACGGCCTGCGACCGCACGTTGCCGACCGCCGTGATCGACAGGATTTCCGGCAGGCCGAGGCGGTCGAAGCCGTAGTCCAGCACCGCCAGTGCGGCCTCAGTGGCGTACCCGTGGCCCCAGGCCGACCGGGCGAGCCGCCAGCCGATCTCGACCCCGTCGACCGGCGCCTCCTCGTCGACCGCGTCCAGGCCGGCCATCCCGACGAGCTCGCCGGTCTCCAGGACCTCCACGGCCCAGAAGCCGAAGCCGTCGCGGTCGATGCACTCCTGGAAGTAGCGGATCGACGCCGCCGCCTGCTCCCGTGACAGCAAAGGGCCGAGATGCTCGCGGACCTCGGGGTCTGCGTTCATCTCGGCCCACGGGTCGAGGTCGGTGTCACGCCAGCTGCGCAGCAGCAGACGGCCGGTCTTGATCTCGATCATCCGGCCAGCCTAGCCGGACGGGTTCAGCGCTCCTCGCGGAACTCCACGTGCTGCTTCACGATCGGGTCGTACTTGCGGACGACCAGGCGATCGGGGTCGTTGCGGCGGTTCTTCCGCGTGACGTACGTGTATCCGGTCCCGGCGGTGGAGCGCAGCTTCACGATCGGGCGGGTGTCGACAGCCATGTCACTCTCCTAGCTCTTTCGACCCCTGACAACGTCACGCCTCGGGGGTTTGTTCCGGGACCAGGTTCCGGCCGATCATGAACTGCCGCACAGCCGCCTCGTCGGTGGCGGTGAGGTGCCGCCGCGGCAGCACCAGCCGGGGCCGGCGGTCGGCGTACAAGACCCAGAACTCGGCCGTCTCCACCACGGACGTGACGGCGGCCCACCGGACCGACAGGTGGCCGACCGCGGAGGTCTCGCCCGCCTCGACCTCGCTGATCTCGAAGGTCACCGGATTGGCGAAGTAGGTCGGCGTCGCGCCCAGCCGCCGCGCCCCGAGCCCGCGCGGAAAGAGCACGACCAGGAGTGCGAGCACCACCGCCCCGATCGGTTTGAGGTCCGGGATCCTGTGCCGTGCCACGACGATCACGATCGTGTACGCGAAGGCCAGCAGCGCGAGCCCGATCGCGAGCCAGAAGCAGCCGCGGAACAGGCGCCGGCGCACGGTTTTGAAGATCCGCCGTTGCTCACCGTGGTCGGGGGGCGCGGTGAACTCCACGCGCAGGCGCGTCTCGGTCGCGGTCACGGGGCTGAGCGTACTGGTTCTGTCACCCCCGTTGCCGCGAGAAATGTCGGTCCCTGGAGGCAAGATCCCCCGCATGGGATTTCAGCTCACCATCGACTGCGCCGAACCGGACCGCCTGGTGCCCTTCTGGGCGGCCGCCCTGGGCTACCGCCCGCAGGATCCGCCCGCGGGCCACGCCACCTGGCGGGACTACTACCTGAGCGTCGGAGTCCCGGCCGAGGAGCTGGGCGACGGTCCCTGCGTCGATCGGCTCGAAGACCCGGCTGGAAACGGGCCGTCGATCTGGTTCCAGATCGTCCCCGAGAAGAAGACCGTCAAGAACCGCCTGCATCTCGACGTGATGGTCGGCGGCGGCCGGTCCGTCCCGGTGACAGAGCGCCGGCCCCGCGTCGACGCCAAGGTGGCACAGCTCGTCGACCTCGGCGCGACTGTCCTTTATCGACACGACGGCGACACCGAGGGGCACTACGGGGTGACGATGGCCGACCCCGAAGGCAACGAGTTCTGCGTCGCCTGACGGCCGTTCCCGCTAACCCGGGAGGTAGTAGTGCACTAGGGCCGGGCGGCCGTCGGCGTCCAGCCAGTCGGCATGTTCGGTGAACACGTGCCGCCAGCCCGTGCGCTCATAACAGCGGCGCGCGCCGAGAGCGTTGTCGGCCACGCCGAGGAACAGCTCATACCCGTGATCGGCAGCCCACCCGGCGACCTCGTCCAACAGGCGACGTGCGACGCCGCTCTGCCGCGCCGCCGGGACGGTGAAGAGCCGGCTGACCATCGCCGGTGAGCCCAGCGTCGGACCCATCCGCTCGGCGACCGGTGTGGGCGGATCGGTCCGGCGAAGGGCGGCGTGGCCGACGACGCGATCTCCAGCCATGGCGACCCAGCTGTTCAGCGCGTCAGCCGGAGTGAGCCAGTCCACCGGATCGGCGGGCCACCGGACCGGATAGGCGTCGGCCAGGTGCACCTCCCGGAGGGCTTCGACACAGGACGCCACCTGCCCGTCCGTCCGCGCAACCACCACCACGTCCACGAGCCGGAACGATAGCCCACTGCTCACCGCCGACGGAATGCCAAAGAACTCGTTGACATCTGGCAAAGCCAAAGTACTCTTTGGCATATGCGCGTCACCGATCCGCAGGCGATCCGAGCCCTGGCACATCCCCTCCGGCTGGACCTCCTCGGACTCCTCGGCACCCTCAGCTCGGCGACGGCCGCCCAGTGCGGCCGGATCCTCGGCGTACCGCAGGCGAATTGCTCGTTCCATCTGCGGCAGCTCGCCAAGTACGGCTTCGTCGAGGACGCCGGGCCGGGCGCGGATCGCCGCGAACGCCAGTGGCGGATCGCGGTGAAGACGCCGCGGCTCCGGGTCGACCCCGGCAGCGACCATCTGCTCGGCCAGCAGATCGGAAACGTGGTGGTCGACCGCGAGATGGCGGCGATCCGGGCGTACCTCGACCGCGTTCGGGACGAGCGTCCG
This sequence comes from Hamadaea sp., assembly GCA_013361475.1. Classification (GTDB taxonomy): domain Bacteria; phylum Actinomycetota; class Actinomycetes; order Mycobacteriales; family Micromonosporaceae; genus Hamadaea. The sequence continues at coordinate 5,795 of JABFYB010000053.1, read as the reverse complement.
GAATGGCGCGAAGGGCTGGGCATGGCGACCGCCGTCGTGCACCTCACCGCCGCGGAAGCCGCCGACCTCGCCGCGAAGTGGCGCGCCCTGCTCGAGCCGTATCAAGCAGACGCCGACAAACCCGACGCCCGGCACGTCCGCGTGTTCGTGTCCCTCACACCCCTGGGAGAAGCACCGTGAACCTCGACGTCACCTGGATCCACGGCGCGCTCGGCGAACCGGCGCTCCAAGTCCACCCGGCCGACGACCGCACCTACATCTTGCGGCAGAACAAGGCCGTCACCTACGAGGCTCCCTTCCTCTACCTCCTGGTCGGCGACGACCGCGCGCTCTTGCTGGACACCGGAGCGACCGCCGAGCCGGAGCAGTTCCCGCTGCGGGCGACGGTCGACGAGCTGATCGGCGACCTCCCACTCGTGGTCGCGCACTCCCACGGCCACGGCGATCACGTCGCCGCCGACGGGCAGTTCGCGGATCGTCCACACACGACCATCGTCGGCCGCGACCTCGAAGAGGTACGGGCGTTCTTCGGCTTCGGCCCGGCGCCGGACCGGCTGCCCGACGAGACCGTGCCGTTCGAGCTGGGCGGCCGTACGCTGTCGATCATCGGGTCGCCGGGCCACCACAAGGCGGCGATCACGATCTACGACCCGCGTACGCGTTTCCTGCTCACCGGTGACACCGTGCTCCCCGGCCGGCTGTACGCCTTCGACTACCCCATGTTCCTCGCCACGTTGGACCGGCTGGTGGCCTTCGCCGAGGAGCACGAGATCTCCTACGTCCTCGGCTGCCACGTCGAGATGCGGCGACGGCCGGGCCGCGACTTCCCGATCGGCGCCACCTACCAGCCGGACGAGCGGCCGCTGGAGATGACCGTCGAGCAACTCCGGCACGTTCGGAAGGCGGCGTACGAGGTGGCCGGACGCCGGGGCGTGCACCGTTTCGACGACTTCGTCGTCTACAACGAGCCCCGGCAGCGCGACCTGCTCTGGCTCGTGGGCAAGGGGCGACTGCACAAACTGATCGGCCGGCGTCCCCGCTGACGCCGGGGTAAGTCGATCTCCGGAGGCTGACGCACCCTACCGGCGTCCGGTAACGTACGCGGACCTCCGGAGATCACCCACCGGCGACGGTGGCACCCCTGGGGCGGACGCCGCACCAGGCGCACGAGGCGCAAGCGCGAGGCGTGCGCCGTACCGGAGCGCCGCACCCGGCGCACGCCATCCCAGGCGCGAGCGCAAGCGCAAGCGCGAGGCGAGCGCCGCACCCGGCTACCGAGCGGGCGCCGTCGAGGACCGCACCACCAGCGAAGCCGGGACGGTGACCGAGCCGTCCGGGGGCCCGACGGCCAGGCCGAGCACCCGCGAGCCCAGTTCGGCCAGGTCGAGCCGGATCGTGGTGAGCGGCGGGCCGACGTCGGCCGCTCCGGGCACGTCGTCGAAGCCGACCACGCTCAGGTCGCCCGGGACGCTCCGGCCGAGGTCACGGGCCGCGGCCAGCACGCCGTACGCCATCACGTCGTCGAGCGCGAAGACCGCCGTCAGCGCTGGATGCGCGGTGAGCAGTTCCCGGGCGGCCGCGTACCCGCCGTCGCGGCTGAAATCACCGGCCGCGATCGCGGTGGCCGGCAGGACGGACTCGAATCCGGCGAGCCGATCGGCCACGGTCGCCAGCGTGACCGGACCGCTGACGACACCAACCTGCGTATGCCCGAGGGACGCGAGATGTTCAGCGGCCATCGCCGCGCCCGCGTAGTTCGACGGCAGCACCGCGTCGACGCCCGGCCCGTGGTCGCCGATCGCGACGACGCGACCGCCTTGGTCGGCGTACCCGTCGAGGTGGTCGGCGAGGTCCGCGAGGAAACGCGTACCGGTGAAGGCCGAGGCGGCCAGGATGATCGCGCGTGCGCGCTGGGCGCGGAGCCGGGCGACGTATTCCAGCTCGAGCTGCGGTTCGCGGAAGGTGCACGCGACCATGACCATGAGGTCGTGGTCGCGGGCGGCGCGCATGGCGCCGGCCGCGATCGCCGCGAAATAGGGGTCGGCGATGTCGTGGACGATCAGCCCGACGATCGAGGTGGTGGCGCGGGCGAGCGCCTGGGCCGGGGCGTGCGAGACGTAGCGCAGGCGGTTGGCCTCGGCCAGGACCCGGGCGCGTAGTTCCTCGCGGACGGTTCGGCCACCGCTGCCGTGCAGGACACGGGACGCGGTGGCCAGGGAGACGCCGGCGGCGTCGGCGACCTGCTGCAGGGTCGCCTGTGTTGACGGTTTGTCGCGCACCCCGGTAACGTACCGCCTCACACGCCGTTGGAAAGCGCTTTCCGTCCCCGGACGCCGCCCTACGAAGGGAAAACCATGCGCAAGGTGAACATCATCATGAACGGGGTGACCGGGCGCATGGGCTATCGCCAGCACCTGGTCCGTTCGATCCTGGCCATCCGTGAGCAGGGCGGCCTGCCGCTGCCCGGCGGCGAGGTGCTGTACCCGGAGCCCGTGCTGGTCGGCCGCAACGCCGCCAAGCTGGAGGCGCTGTGCGCGCAGCACAACCTGAGCCAGTACACCACCGATCTGGACGCGGCGCTCGCTGACGAGTCCAACGAGATCTACTTCGACTCGCAGGTGACCACGGCGCGGGTCGCCGCGCTGACCAAGGCGATCGAGGCCGGCAAGCACATCTACACCGAGAAGCCGGTCGCCGAGACCCTCGACGAGGCGCTCGGCCTGGCCAAGCTGGCCGAGGCCAAGGGCGTACGCCACGGTGTGGTCGCCGACAAGCTCTACCTCCCCGGCCTGCGCAAGCTCAAGCGCCTGGTCGATTCCGGCTTCTTCGGCCGCATCCTCACCGTACGCATCGACTTCGGCTACTGGGTGTTCGAGGGCGACTGGCAGCCCGCCCAGCGGCCGAGCTGGAACTACCGTTCCGAGGACGGCGGCGGCATGATCCTCGACATGTTCCCGCACTGGCGCTACGTGCTCGACCACGTGATCGCGCCGGTCCGCTCGGTGTACGCCCAGTCGGTGACCCACATCCCGGCCCGCTGGGACGAGCAGGGCAACGAGTACGCCGCCACCGCCGACGACGCCGCGTACGCCGTCCTGGAGCTGGAGGGCGGGATCGTCGCGCAGATCAACTCGTCGTGGGCGACCCGGGTCGACCGGACCGAGCTGGTCACCTTCCACGTCGACGGTACGCACGGCAGCGCCGTCGCGGGTCTGCGCGGCTGCCGCATCCAGCACCGCAACGCCACCCCGAAGCCGGTCTGGAACCCGGACCTGCCGACCAGCCACGATTTCCGGGCCCTGTGGACCGAGGTGCCGGACAACGACGTCTACGACAACGGCTTCAAGGTCCAGTGGGAGGAGTACCTGACGGCGGTCGCGACCGGCGCCCCGTACGCCCACGACCTGTTCGCCGGGGCGCGCGGCGTCCAGCTGGCCGAGCTCGGCACGCAGTCCGCCCGCGAGGGCCGCAAGCTCGAGGTGCCGCAGCTGTGAGCAGGACCTTTTACGCCGCCGCCCACGTCGTCGCCGATCCGCGGGGCGACAACGGCGAGGGCAAGCCGGCCGTCGTCGACTGGGACGCCACGATGCGGTTCCGTCACCACCTCTGGTCGCTGGGACTGGGCATCGCCGACGCGATGGACACCGCCCAGCGCGGGATGGGCCTGGACTGGGCCGCCACGCAGGAGCTGATCCGTCGCAGCGGCGCCGAGGCGCGGGCCGTCAACGGCTTGCTGGCCTGCGGCGCGGGGACCGACCACCTCGCTCCGGGTACGCATTCCCTCGACGCGATCGAGCGGGCGTACCGGGAACAGCTCGAGGTCGTGCAGCACGCGGGCGCGCGGGTCATCCTGATGGCGAGCCGCGCCTTGGCCGCCAGCGCGCAGGGTCCGGCCGAGTACGCCCGGATCTATGGCACTCTGCTGACCGAGGTGGATCAGCCGGTGATCCTGCACTGGCTCGGCGACATGTTCGACCCGGCGCTCGCCGGATACTGGGGAGACCCCGATCTCGACAGGGCGGCCGACGCCGTGCTCGAGATCATCCACCAGCATGCCGCCAAGGTCGACGGGATCAAGGTGTCGCTGCTCGACGCCGACCGGGAGATCGCGCTGCGGGCGAAGCTGCCGGACGGCGTGCGCCTCTACACCGGTGACGACTTCAACTACCCGTCGCTGATCGAGAGTGGCTCGCACGCGTTGCTGGGCATCTTCGACGCGATCGCGGTGCCCGCCGCGGCCGCCCGGCAGGCGCTCGACGCTGGGGACACCGCGAAGTTCCGGGAGATCTTGGATCCGACGGTGCCGTTGGCCCGGCACATCTTCGCCACGCCGACCTACCACTACAAGACCGGCATCGTCTTCCTGGCCTGGCTCAACGGGCACCAGGAGGAGTTCCGGATGGTCGGCGGCCAGGAGCACTCGCGCAGCCTCGACCACCTGATCGAGCTGCACCGGCTCGCCGCCGAATGCGGCGTGCTGAGCGATCCGGAGCTGGCCGCCGCCCGCCTCGCCACGCTGGTGGCACCGTGAGGCTGTCGCTCAACACCGCCACGGTCAAGAAGGCGTCGCTCGAGACCGCCGCGCGCCTCTGCGCGGAGAACGGCATCAGCGGCATCGGCCCTTGGCGCGACGTCGTCGAGGCCGCCGGTGGGGCGCAGGCCGCGCGCAAGATAACCGACGCGTACGCCTTGAGCGTGACCACGCTCTGCCGGGGCGGGTTCTTCACGACCGGGTTCGGCAAGGGCGCGACGCCGGAGGCACGGGCGGCGGCGCTGGCCGACAACCGGTCGGCGATCGACGAGGCGGCCACCCTCGGCACGAGCGAACTGGTGCTGGTCGTCGGCGGGCTGCCGGACGGGTCCAAGGATCTGCCGGCCGCCCGGCAGGCCGTCGCCGACGCCCTCGCCGAACTGGTCCCCTACGCGACCGACCGGGGCGTACGCCTCGCGATCGAGCCGCTGCACCCGATGTTCTGCGCCGACCGGGCGGTCGTCTCGACCCTCGGTCAGGCGCTGGACCTCGCCGCCCCGTTCGCGCCGGACGAGGTCGGCGTGTGCGTGGACACCTATCACATCTGGTGGGACCCCGACCTGTACGCCCAGATCGAGCGGGCCGGCCGGGAGGGACGCATCTCGTCGTACCAGGTCTGTGACTGGGTCCTCCCGCTCGCGGCGGACGCGCTCCTGAGCCGGGGGCACGTCGGCGACGGCCACATCGACTTCGCCCCGATCACCGACGCCGTACGCGCGGCGGGCTACACCGGGCACGTCGAGGTGGAGATCTTCAACCAGGCGATCTGGGACACCGATCCGGCGATCACCGTCGCCACGATGGTGGACCGCCACCGGCGCTACATCAATCCGCAGGGACCACTGTGAAGCTCGCCTTCTCGACGCTGGGCTGTTCCGGACTGCCCCTGCCCGAGGTCGTACGCCTCGCGCAGGAGACCGGCTGGCCCGGCGTCGAGCTGCGGGCGGCCCCCGACGAGCCGATCCACATCGGACTGTCATCGGCCGGGCGCGCGGCGGCGAAGGCAGCACTCGCCGGCGTCACGCCGCTCTGTGTCGCGAGCTATGTGAAGGTCGCGGCCGACGGCGACGACGACGCCTGCGTCGCGGACGCGCTCGCCCACGCCGACCTGGCGAAAGACCTCGGCATCCCCGCCGTGCGGGTGTTCCCTGGCGCCTCGGCGCCCGGGACCGGCCAGCTCAGCCCGGGCGCGGCGCAATCGAGTGCCGAAGCCGACGAGCGAGCCGTCAGAAGGCTCGCGACCATCGCGCAACAGCTGCCGGAC
>JABFYB010000586.1 GCA_013361475.1 Hamadaea sp. | reverse complement strand
GGCCACCGTGACGACGTGCCCGTTGGCCGACTCGGCGAGGAAGGGCAGGGCGCTCCGGACGACGGAGGCCGTGCCGAGCAGGTTCACCCGCACGACGCGCTCCCAGTCGTCGGCGGGCACGTCGGCGAGGCGGCCGGGCCGGTCCACCCCGGCGGTGGTCACCACGGCGTCGAGCCCGCCCAGCTGCTCGGCCACCCGGCGTACGCCCGCCTCGACCTCGCCGTTGTCGGTGACGTCGGCCTTCGCCCAGGGCAGCCCGGCGACGGCCGGCGGATTGAGATCGAGTACGCCCGGCGAACCGCCCGCGGCGGCGACGGCGTCGCACACCGCAGCGCCCAGCCCCGTCGCCCCGCCCGAAACGAGCACCCTGCCGATGGCTACCTTGCCGATGGTCATGAGATCCTCCCTGCCAAGTTGATCAGTCGCGTCGTGGAGTGCCCGTCGAGATAAGGCACCACCACGGTCTGGCCGCCCCAGCGCGCCAGGTGCTCGTTCTCGGGCAGTTCGTCGCCGGAGTAGTCGCCGCCCTTGACCCAGACGTCGGGCCGCAGGGCGGTCAGCACCTCGATCGGGGTCGGCTCGTCGAACAGCACCACGGCATCCACACAGGACAGAGCGGCGAGCACCCGTGCCCGGTCGGCCTCACCGACCACCGGACGGTCCGGCCCCTTCAGCGCGCGTACGCCGTCGTCGGAGTTCAGGCAGACGATCAGGCAGTCGCCGAAGCCCCGGGCCGCCTGCAACGTCGCGACGTGACCGGCGTGGAGCAGGTCGAAGCAGCCGCCGGTCGCGACGACCTGGCCGCCCGCCGCCCGCACCCGGTCGACCATGCGCCGGGCAGCCGTGATGTCGAGCACCAGGCCCCCGGTCTCGGACGGCGGGGGAGCCGTGTCCCACGTGGTCGCCGCCCCGGTTGCGACGAACGCGGTCGCCGCTCGCACCGCCTCGTGGGCCGCCTCGCTGGCCAGCCCGCCCGCGGCGAGCACCCGCGTGGCGGTCGCGGCCAGCCGGTCGCCGGCGCCGCAGGCGTCCCCGTCGACGTGGGCCGGAGCCGGTATCGCCAGCGGCACGCCCCGGCCGTCGACCAGCAGTGCCCCGTCGGCGGCCCGCGTGACGCAGACAGCGGCGGCACGCCACTCCTGCCGGGCGCCGACCGCCCGCCGGGTCAGCTGGGCGAGCGGACCGCCGTCCGCCGGGGACGACCCACCGTCGGTGTCCGGGGGCAGTTCCCGTTCGTTCGGCGTCACCAGACGCAGCCCCGGCACCGGTGAGGCGCCCCGCGGATGGGGATCCCACACCACCGGACGCTCCGCGGCGGCGACCGCCAGCCAGCGGCGTACCTCGGCGATCGAGGTCAGGCCGCGACCGTAGTCGCTGACGAGGACGGCCTCCGCGGCGGCGAGCGCCGCCTCCGCCTCCGGCGGCAGCTCGCCGATCTCGGGCTGGGCGCATTGGCGGTCCAGGCGCAGCAGCGTCTGGCCGTGCGTACGCAGCCGGATCTTCTCCGGCGTCGCGCTGGCCGGCGCCGCGAGGACGCGTACGCCGCAGTCAGTCAGCAGGGCTGTCAGCCGCCGCCCGGCCGGATCGTCGCCGAGGGCGGTGATCAGGCAGACCTCGTCGCCGTCGCGGGCGGCCAACGCGGCCGCGAGGGCGGCGCCGCCGGGACGGTCCACCGCACCGGACTCCTCCAGCACCGGCGCGGGCGCGTCCGGGGTGAACCGTTCGACGTCGCCGTGCACGTCGCGATCCAGCAGGGCGTCGCCGAGGACGACGAGCGGCCCGGTCATCGCGCCGCCCCCGGGGCGTACGCGGGCTCCACCCACTCGGCTTCGGCCGGCAGCACCGACCGGACGACCTCGTCGATGAAGCCGCACAGGACGTGGACCGCCACCTGATGCACCTCCTGGACGATCTGGGTGCTGGGGGCGGGTACGGCGAAGAAGCGGTCGCACTCGGCCGCCAACGGGTTCGGCACCGGCCCGGTCATGCTCCACGCGCTCGCTCCGACCTCGCGTGCGGCGCGGGCGGCGGCGACGACGTTGGGGCTGGTGCCGCTCGTGGACAGCAGGAGGACGACGTCTCCCGGGCGGCCGTGCGCGCGTACCTGGCGGGCGAAGACCTCGTCGTAGCCGTAGTCGTTGCCGAGGGCGGAGGTGATCACCGAGTCGGCGGTCAGCGCCACGGCGGGCAGCGGCGCGCGTTCGCCGTCGAACCGGCCGACCAGTTCGGCGACCAGATGCTGGGCGTGCGCGGCGCTGCCGCCGTTGCCCGCCGTCAGGAGGCGACCGCCCCGGGCGAGCGTCAGCGCCAGGTGCACACCCCAGTCGTGCAGTTCGCCGGCATCGCGCTGCAAGCGGCGCAGCGCGTACTCCAATTGACGCAGGTGAACCTCTACCGGGTCTACCAGACTCACAGCTCACACACCTCCTTGAGGGTTCGATCCCAGTCGGCCAGGAATCGGCCGAGCGTGAAACGGCGTTCGTACGCCTGCCGGCCGGCCGCGCCGAGCCGGGCCGCCGAGTCCGCGTCGGCGGTCAGCCAGCGGGCCGCCTCGACGAGCGTGTCCACGTTCGTCGACAGGACTCCGGCAGCGGCCGGCACGGCGTCGACCGCCTCGGTCGTGGCCAGGCCGATGACGGGCTGGCCCATCGCCATCGCCTCGATGAGGCTGAGCCCCAGCGAGGTCCAGCGCATCGGGTGCAGGTACGCCCGCCGCCGCGCCAGCTCCCGATGCATCTCCGCCTGCGGCGGATCGTCGTAGGTCGTGATGCCGGGGATGGGCGGCAGCGCGCCGGCGCCGATGCCGAACACGTCCAGCGGCGCGGCGGCGGCGAACCGGGTCAGCAGGTCCGTCCCGGTGACGCGACCCCGGCGGACCGGCTCGTTGATGACCACACCCAGCCGGGCGAGGTCGCCGGAGTACCGCCGGCCCGGGTCCGGGATGCCGTGTTCGATGACCGTGCGCGCGGTGTGCCCGCAGTCCCAGAACAGGTCGTTGAAGTGGGTGACGTGCACGATCAGGACATCGGAGCGGTCGGCGAGCGGATGGCGGGTCAGCGGCACATCACCCCGCGGCGTGTTGTGCTCGACGTAGACGAGCGGGAACCGCCGGCCGGGCAGCCACTGCCGCAGCAACTCCAGCTCTTCCGGGCGCTGCAGCACCACGCAGTCGATGTCGGCGCGCGCAAGTTCCTCCGGGGTCAGCTCGACGGCGTTGTCCGGCCAGGTGAACGTGCGAGCGCGGCCCCGGCCGTCCGGTCCCCGGTCCGGCGTCACCGGGATCAGATACTCGTGCTCGCCCTGGACGAACGCGGTCATCCAGGAGCCGTGCACATGCCAGCACAGAATCCTCACGCGACTCTCCTCACCAGACGGTCGACCGCCGCGACGACGTCGGCCGGCGTGATGGACGACAGGCAGGGGTGGCCCGGCAGCGGGCACTCCGTCGCCCGGGTGTCGCGGCACGCGGCCGCCGGATCGCCGAGGCGTACCACGGGTGTGTGGTAGGGACCCCATCGCTCGAACGGCACGGTCGGGGCGAACAGGCTCACGACCGGCGTACCGGTGGCGGCGGCCAGGTGAGCGGGCCCGGTGTTGGCGGTCACGACACACGCGGCCGCGGCCAGCAGGCGGGTCAATCCGGCCACGTCGGTGCGGCCGCCCAGGTCGACGGCGCCGGCCACGGCCACCTGGGCGGTCAGCTCGCGCTCGCCCGGCCCGCCGGTCACCAGCACCGGATGGCCGGCCGCGCGCAGGGCGGCCACGACCTCCGCCATCAGCTCCGGGGGACAGGTCCGGGCCGCGGCGCTCCCGCCGGGATGAACGACGATCTGACTGGTACGCATGACGGGCCGGCCCAGGTCCACCAGCAGGTCGCCGGGGTCGTCCGCGGGCAGCCGGTACCCCGCGGCGGCGGCGACCGCCAGCGCCCGGACCGGTTCGGGCAGGTCGTCCGGCGGCCGGACGCGCAGGTCGAGCAGGCTGCCGGGATAGTCGTGGCTGATCGCCGTGATGCGGCGTACGCCGGCCAGCCGCAGCACCAACGCGGTCGGCAACGGCGACTGGTGGAACGAGGTGAAGATCAGCGCCTCGTCGAAGTCTCGCCGCGCCAGATCCTCGGCGAACTCGGCGAGCCCGGCCGGGCTGACCGGAGCCGGATCGGCGTCGATCCAGGGGGTGGCGTACTCGACGACGTCGTCCACTCCGGGGAGCAGCCGGGCGGCGGCCGATCCTCGGGGTCCACACCAGACGGTCACCTTCCCGGCGTGGGCGGCGATCGCCCGCACGGCCGGGCCGGTGACCACGACGTCGCCGAGTGAATCGGGGCGTACGACCAGGACGTTGTTGCCCGGCCGGGCGAGGGGTGCGGTGGGCCGCACGATCCGGTGGCGTAGCAGGATCCAGTCCGCGGCGGTCTCTAGATCGGTGACGGCGGACGGCGCGGCGATCACCTCGGCGACCCGGGTCTGCTGATTCGGGACGAGCAGCGGAGTCGCTCCGGCGGCGAGCGCTGCGTCCATATCGGACGAGATGTCGCCCACGACGACGCATCGGCGGGCCGGTACGCCCAACGCGTCCGCTGCGGCGTGCACCAGTCCGGCCCGGGGTTTGCGGCAGTCGCACCCGTCCTCCGGCGTATGCGGACAGACCTGCCAGGTGTCGAACGGGCCGAGCAGCTCGTCGACCCGGCGGTTGACCTGGTCTACCTGATCACGGGTCAGCCAACCGCGCCCGACCGCCGACTGATTCGTGACGACGCCTAAGCGCAATCCGTTGGCACGTAAGCGATCGAGGGCCGCTCGCGCGCCGGGCATCGGCGTGACGCCGGCCGGATCGCCGCTGTAGGGGCGATCGGCGATGAGCGTACCGTCGCGGTCGAAGAGGACCGCCTCGAACAGGCCGTCGGACATACCGGGCGGATACCCGGGCCTTGGTTCCCCTAACTCCTGGAAGGAGCTTAATTACTTCTGTTCGGACCGGACGCCGGTGGCGGGCCAGCTCGGCACCCGGCGATGGCGCCACCACCCGGCCAGCCAGTGCCCGACCGCCAGCGGCGGGATCGCCACGCTAGTCGCGATCAAGGGCAGCGGTTGACGTCGTTCGGCCGGAGCCGCCCGCAACCGGTGCGCCACGAAGTCGGCGGTGGCCCCCGCCCACGCGGCGGCGGCGACGGTCGCCCAGGCGTACCGGCGGGTCGCGAACAGCCCCAGACTCGTCAGCCCGAGCAGGGTGGTCACGGTGTGCCGCCGACGCCGTCCGTGGGGCACTTCCAGCAGTCCGTGCCAGCCCGAGCCGTAGCGCCGCCGCAGGTACGCGTCGTCCGCGTTGCCCCGTTGCGACCGCAGGCTGACCCACCGCCCCGCCGGGCGTACCGGATGATCGGTAGCGCGCGACCCCACGACCAGGCAGCCGCCGGCGGCCCGGACCCGGAACGCGAGATCCGCGTCCTCCCGGTACGCGCGGGGGAAGTTCTCGTCGAACCCGCCGGTGATCAGCAGCATCTCCCGCCGGTACGCGATGTCGGCGGTGATCCACCGGGCGTGGGCGAGCCCGGCGGTGGTGGCGTGCCAATCGGTGCGCTCGCCGTCCGGGACGGTGACCTGGGCCTGGACCGCGGCCACCGAGGCGGGCTGGTCGAGGTCGGCCAGCAGTCGCTCGCGCCAGCCCGGCCGGGGCACCACGTCGTCGTCCAGGAAGACCACCCACTCGCCGCTGGTACGCCGCCAGCCCTCGTTCCGGGCGTGCGCCGGGCCGAGCCGATCGGAGTCGACGACCACCTCGATCGGCTCGGTCACCCCCTCCTCGGCGAGCCGATCGAGCAGCCGCCGCAGCTCCGGGCGGCCGGTCGTCGGGATGACCACCGAGAACGTGGGGCTCATCGCGGCCTGCGCACGGCGAACGGGCCGATCGCGAGCAGGTCGACCGGGGCCGACCCGAACAGTTCGAGCGCCTCCTCGGGCGTGTCGACCATCGGCCGGCCGGCGGTGTTGAGCGAGGTGTTCACGAGCACCGGCAACCCGGTACGCCGCTCGAACTCGCTGAGCACGCGGGCCATCAACGGCCGCTGGACCGGGTCGACGGTCTGCACCCGGGCCGTCCCGTCCACGTGGGTGACCGCGGGGATCTTGTCGAGCCACCCGGCGCGGACATTGTGGACGAACAGCATGTACGGGCTCGGCAGCGCGCCGTCGAAGACCTCGGCGGCCCGGCTCGCCAGGACCATCGGCGCCACCGGCCGGAACGACTCGCGTCCCTTGACCTCGTTGAGCCGCTCGGTGTTGCTCGCGTGGCCCGGATGAGCCAGCAGGGACCGGAAGCCGAGCGCCCGGGGGCCGTACTCGCTGCGGCCTTGGAACCACGCGACGACACCGTTGTCCGCCAGGACCTCCGCGGCCTCGGCGGCGATGTCGGCCGGGACCGTGTACGGCACGCGCGCGCGGCGTAGGCGGGCCTCCAGCTCGTCGTCGGAGAAGCCGCGCCCGAGATCGGCGCCGGGCATCGGGGCGACCGGCCCGTCCGCCGCGTGCAGCGCAGCGCCCAGAGCGGTTCCGGCGTCGCCCGCCGCCGGCTGGATCCACACTGTCTGGAAGGGACCTTCGCGGACCAGGCGGGCGTTGGCGACGCAGTTGAGCGCCACCCCACCGGCCAAGGTCAACGCTGCGGCACCGCCGGACGCGTCGTACAACCAGGCCGCGAGGTCGAGCACGACCTCCTCCAGCCGCTTCTGCACACTCGCCGCCAGGTCGGCGTGCTCGGCCTCGACGCGGCCGTCGGCGGTACGCGCGGCGGCGAGCTTGGTCAGGTCGAGGTCGCCGACGACGAACCCGCCGTCGCCGGTCGGGCGGACCACGTCGCGGAGCAGGTCGAGGTGCACCGGCGTGCCATAGGAGGCCAAGGCCATCACCTTGTACTCGTCGCTGGACCGCAGAAAGCCCAGATGCTCGGTGACCTCCTCGTACCAGGTGCCCAAGGAGTGCGGCAGCCGCTGAGCGGCCAGGACCTCCAGGCGGCCGTCCCGGTAGCGCCCGGCCAGGTGGCTCGCCGCCTCGCCGCGGCCGTCCAGCACCAGCACCGCGCAGTCGCGGTGGCCCGCCTCGGGAGGAGCCGCCAGCGCCGCCGAGGCGGCGTGCGCCACGTGATGCGGGACGAAGACGACCTTCGCCGGATCCAGTCCGGGCAACGCGGTGGCGAGGAACTGCGGGGCCCGTTCGGCGTACTGCACGCGCAGCCAGTCCCAGGGATCGGCGATGCCCAGCTCCTCCGGCGGCCGGCACAACGCCGGATCGAAGGAGTACGCGACCACGTCGAGGTCCTGCGGTTCCAGCCCGGCCTGGCTCAGACACCAGCGGGCCGACAGCTCCGGCAGCTCCCAGGCGCTGAACGGCACCGGGCGTTTGCCGTGCTTACGACGGCTGAACCGCTCCTCCTCGGCGGCGGCGACGATCCGGCCGTCGACGACGAGGGCGGCGGCGGGATCGTGGAAGATCGCGTTGATCCCCAGTACGCGCATAGCTGTCTCCCTTAGCTCGTGATGCGCCTTAGCTCGGTCGTGCGCCGCTGAGGGCGCGGTCGGCGGCGGTCACGACGTCGGCCGGGTGCACCGCGGTGATCCGCCCGCTGGAATGGCGCAGAACCTGATGGCGGGGCAGTCGCGGCGGACCCCAGCGCCGGGGGTCCATCGCGTCGAAGAGCACCACCGAGGGGACGGCGTACGCGCTCGCGAGGTGCGCCACGCCGGTGTCCCCGCTGACGACCAGCCGCGCGGCGGCGACCAGCGCGGCCAGCTCGGCGACGCCGGTCCGGCCGACGAGGTTCCGGACGCCGGGCACGTCACCGACCGAATGAGCGTCGTGATCGTCGGCCGAGCCGGTGACCACCACGTCGTGACCGAGCGCCACCAGGGTGCGCGCGACCTCGGCGTACCGGCCGACCGGCCAGCGCACCGAACTGCGGCCACCCGGATGCACCACCGTCGCGCCCTCGGCGAGCGGCGGCTCCGCCGGTACGCGCAACGCCAGATCACCCGGGTCGGCGGAGCCGCCGTACCAGGTCACCAGACGGCACCACCGTTCCACTTCGTGCTCGTCCGAGGCGTACCGCGGACCGTCGTGGAAGCCCGCCGCCGGGCAGGCGTACGCCAGCAGCCGGCTCGGCCGGGTCGCCAGCAACAGCCGATGCGACTCCGGGCCCCGCCCGTGCAGGTTGACGGCGACGCCGACCTCGCCGATCGGACCGAGCGGCTCGGTCAGCCCGGCCCGGGCGTCCAGCGGCAGCAGGTCGTCGACCGCGTCCGCGAGGCCGACCAGCGGCCGCAGCCAGTCCGGGGCGACGAGGGTGATCCGCTCGCCGGCGAACCGCGTCCGCAGCCCCCGGAGCGCGGGTACGCCGGTGCAGAAGTCTCCGATGCCCAGTGCCCGGAGCACGAGGACGTCGACGTCGTTCACGGTGTCGTCGTTCACGGTGTGCACGCCGGTCACACCGGTCACGCCGCGGAGACGGCGCTCGCGGCGACGGCCCGCGGCGCGGTGGCCCGCATGACCGACCGGTAGACCGACTCGATCTGCTCGGCGATCCGCGGCCACGGATACCGCCCGCGAACCCGCTGCAGACCACCGGCCGCGTACGCGTACCGCAAGGGCTCGTTGTCGAGCAGGCTCCGGATCGCGCCCGCCAGATGCGTGACGTTCCCCGGTTCGACCAGCAGCCCGCAGGTCCCGTGGATCACCGAGTCGCTCAGCCCGCCGACCGCGTACGCGACGACCGGCGTACCGCAGGCCATCGCCTCCAGCGGCGTCAACCCGAACGGCTCGTACGCCGGCGCGCAGATCACGAGATCCACTGCCTGGTACAGGGTCGGCATCCGCCAGCGGTCCACCGCGCCGAGCAGCCGCAGCCGATCGCCGACGCCGTACTGCGCCGCCGCGGTCACCAGTCGTTGCGCCTCCGGGTCGCTGCCGAGATCGCCCTGACCGGGTCCGCCGGCGATCAGCAGTTCGGCGCCCGGCAGCGCCCGGAGCGCCCGGACGATGTCGGCGTACCCCTTGCGTTCCACCAGCCGCCCGACACTCAGCAGCCGGGCCGGCCGCCCCTCTGGGCGCATCGAGGGACCGTCCTCACCCGGGTGGAAGAGATCCGTGTCCACTCCGGACGGGACGACGTCGATCCGGTCCCGGCGTACGCCGATCCGCAGCAGTTCCTCGACCTCGTCGGCGCACTGCGCGACGACCCGGTCGGCGGTGGTGGCGACCCTCGTCTCCAGACCGATGCGACCGGCCGGGCTGGTGTCGGCGTCGCCCTGCATGCGTCGTTTGACCGTTCCGAGCGCATGGAAGGTGGTCACCAGCGGAATGGGGTCGCCCCGGCGGGCCTCGGCCGCCTCCAGGGCGGCGACACCGCTCATCCAGAAATGCGCGTGCACGACGTCGGGCGCCGGTCCGGTGGCCCACTCGGCGGCCAGCCAGCGCCCGAACTCGCCCATGTACGGCAGCAGGCCGTCCTTCGG
>JABFYB010000372.1 GCA_013361475.1 Hamadaea sp. | reverse complement strand
GATCAGGCCCAGATCTCGTACGCCCGGAAGCTGCGCGAGGCGGTCCTCGCCCGCAAGCTCGAAGACAAGTACGACAAGAACACGATCATGGGCTTCTACCTGAACACCATCGACTTCGGCCGGGGCGCCGTCGGGGTGGAGAAGGCCGCGAACGCGTACTTCGGCAAGAGCGCCAAGGACTTGACCTTCTCGCAGGCGGCCGTTCTGGGCTCGGTCATCCGTGACCCGTACGACGACGGCGGCAAGCTGAGCATCTACGACCCCGAGGCGCACCCCGACACGGCCAAGGGCCGCTGGGGCTACGTCCTGGACAACATGAAGGAAAAGGGCTGGATCACCGCGGAGGAGCGTGCCTCCGCGCAGTTCCCCGAGGTCATCAAGTACTCGACGGTGACGACGTCGGCCGAGTGGGGCATCAAGACCGCCGAGGGCACCAACCTCGGCAAGGCCACGGGCAACGTCGTGAACTACGTGTACGAGGAGTTGAAGGCGCAGGGCATCGAGCCCAAGGACCTGCGTACCGGCGGCTACAAGGTCTACACCACCATCGACCCGGTCGCGCAGAAGGAGCTCGAGCAGGCGGCCCGGCCGGACATCAAGGGCTCCGAACTCTACGGCCGCAAGATCGTCACCGATCCGAAGAAGAAACAGGACCTGGAGTCGGCCGGGGTGGTCATCGACCACACCTCCGGCGCGGTGATCGCGTACTACGGCGGTCTCGACGGCACGGCGATCGACCTGGCCGGGGTGAACACGCAGGGCGGCGCTCTCGTTGGCGGGCACCCGCCGGGCTCGTCGATGAAGATCTACACCCTGGCCGCGGCGCTGGACGCCGGCGCGTCGTTGCAGTCGCGCTGGAAGGCGATGCCGTTCACCACCGATGACAAGATCAAGGTCGGCAACGCCGGTTCGCCCAACACCAGCTGCAAGGACTACTGCACGCTCGAGTACAGCTTCATGAAGTCGTACAACGTGCCGTTCTACTGGGTCGCCCGGCAGATCGGCCCCGGCAAGGTCGTCAAGATGGCGAGCCAGGCCGGTGTCCGTTACATGTGGAACAACGACAACATCGAGAGCCTGTCGGCCAAGGGAGTCCAGAACGACACCGCGCGTACGCCGTTCGACCGTCAGGTCGGCTTCGGTCAGTACGGCATCACGGTGCTCGACCACGCGACCGGTGTCGCGACACTGGCCAACGGCGGCGTCTACAACAAGCCGTACTTCGTGACGAAGGTCGAGAAGAAGGACCCCGTCACCGGTAAGTACGAGATCGTGAA
The DNA here is from genome assembly GCA_013361475.1 of Hamadaea sp. Taxonomy (GTDB): domain Bacteria; phylum Actinomycetota; class Actinomycetes; order Mycobacteriales; family Micromonosporaceae; genus Hamadaea. Next base: position 8,286 of record JABFYB010000372.1, on the reverse strand, counting down.
GGGCGTCGGGCACAAGGCCGATCCGAAGCAGGCCATCAAGCGGCAGGTCGCCAACGACGTCACGTACGCGATGGAGAAGGTGTTCGGCGACCACAACGGATGGTCGGGAGCGCAGGACGGCCGCCACGTCGCCGCCAAGACCGGTACCTGGGAAGGCGCGACGCTGGGCAAGGACGGCAAGTCGGTGCCGAGCGACAAGAACGCGCACGCCTGGGTCGTCGGCTTCACCAAGCAGTTCTCGCTGGCGGTCTGGACCGGCAACGCCTCCGGGTCGTACCCGGTGATCGACCCCAAGACGGGCAGCACGATCACCTCCGGCTCGACGCCGTACCGGATCTGGTCGGAGTTCATCAAGGATTACAGCGACGCGAAGAAGATGCCGAAGGAAAAGCTGGCGGAGAAGTCCGGCATCGGTGACGATGAGGTCGGTTTCGCCAACGGCGTCTCGCCGTCGCCGGTCATGCCGACCGACCCCGGCCAAGGTGGCAACTGCATCCCGCTGGTCACCTGCCCGACGGAGACGACCGGCCCGGGCAACGGCGGCGGCAACCAGTCGAAGTCTCCGACGCCTTCGCCGTCCACGTCCAAGAGCAAGTTCCCGTGATGAGTGAAGGACGGTAGCCGTGCAGGCTGAGGTGGGTCAGGACCGGGACGACCGGGATCGTCCGGCGTCCCCGCGCATCGACGCGCCGTCGCGCTCCGACGGCTTCGTCGGCGGTCTCGCCGAACTGATCGGCGGTCGGCTGGGCGAGCATGCTCCGGTCGCGCGGCGGTCGGTCAAGTTCGTCTCGCTGATCGTGCTGGCCCTGACCTGCCTCACGCTCGCGCTGCACTTCGTCCAGAAGTCTCCGTGCCGCGACGGCGCGTGGACGGATTACAAGCAGTACACCAACTTCTGTTACACCGACGTCCTCGCGCTCTACTACGCCGAAGGGCTGAGCGACGGTCAGGTTCCCTACGTCGATCACGCCGTCGAGTACCCCGTCCTCACCGGCGTGATGATGGGTGTCATCGGCCTGCCGGTGCACGCGTACGGGCAGACCCACCCGGACTTCAACCAGGGCCAGGCGTTCTACGACATCACCGCCCTGGTGCTGTTCCTGTTCGCGCTCGGCACCGTCGCGATGATGCTCGCGATCCGCCGCACAAGACCCTGGGACGTCGCGATGTTCGCGCTGTCTCCAGCGCTGCTCGTGACAGCCACGGTGAACTGGGACTTCCTGGCCATCGTCCTCGCGGTCGGCGGCTTGTACGCCTGGAGCCGCAAATGGCCCGGCTATTGGGCGCCGGCGTTGACCGGCGTTCTCCTGGGGCTCGGCACCGCCGCGAAGTTGTGGCCCGGCTTCCTGTTCGTCGGGTTGCTTGCGCTCGCGCTGCGGACCTGGCGTTGGGCACCGCTCTTCGTCGCGGCCGGGACGGCCGTGACGACGTGGCTGGCCGTGAACGTGCCGGTGATGGTGCTGAACTTCGACAACTGGCGCCGGTTCATCGACCTCAACAACGAGCGTGGCGTCGACTGGGGAGTCCTCTACTACATCGGCCGTTACGTCGACGCCAAGTTCTGGAGCGGCGGCGAGGGTGACTCCGGACTGTTCCAGTGGCTGTCGCGGGACGAGAACCGCAGTCTGCTGAACGGGATCAGCCTCGCCCTGTTCGCCGTGGCCTGCCTGGGGATCATCTATCTGGCCATGCGGGCTCCGGTGCCGCCGCGGCTGACCCAACTCGCCTTCCTCACCGTCGCCGCGTTCCTGCTCTTCAACAAGGTGTGGTCGCAGCAGTTCACGCTCTGGCTGTTGCCGCTGGCGATCCTGGCCCGTCCGCGCTGGGGAGCCTTCCTCGCCTGGCAGGTGGCCGAAGTGGCGTACTTCCTGACGTTCTACGGCGAGCTCCTAGGAGCGTCCGGAAAGTCCGTGATGCCGGAAGGTGTGTTCATCTTCGCCTCGATCGCCCGCTGGGTGACCGTGGCCGTGCTGTGTGGCCTGGTCATCCGGGAGATCCGGAACCCTCGGCTCGACGTCGTCCGGCAGTCGGATCCGCTGACGGTCTGAGCCCAGACCTGCGTTATCGCCGTTGAACGCTTACCTTGTTGGGCATGAGTTCGTACGGTGACCACCCCTCCGGCGATGGCCGGGCCACGGTCAACGGGCCCGGCCAAGGCCGACACCGTCAGGGTCGCGTCGACGACGACGATTACGTGCGCGGGATGCGGGATCGATATGCCGCCGCCGAAGCGCCGCCGGCCGGGCGCGCCCGGGTGCCGCTCCGTGAGGGCGCGCCTACCGAGCCGGGACCTCGACGTCCGGCCGCGGCCGGACGCCGGCCGTTCCCCGGGCTGGACTTCCTCAAGCGACTCGGCAAGAGCCGCAAGCGCAAGGCGCTGACGATCGCGTTCGCGGCCTTCATCATCCTGTTCGGCAGCACCACCATCGTCGTGACCTATTTCGTGGACAACGTCGAGATGCTGGACCCGAAGAACCTGGCCAACGCGCAGGTCACCAAGATCTTCGCCGACGACGGCAAGACCCAGCTCGCCCAGTTGGGCACCGAGAACCGGGAAACCATCCCGATGAGCATCCTCCCGGACCCGGTCAAGCACGCCTTGATCGCCGGGGAGGACAAGGACTTCTACAACCACCACGGCGTGTCGATCAGCGGCATCGTCCGGGCCGCCTGGAACAACATCACCGGTGGTGACACTCAGGGCGCGTCGACCATCACGCAGCAATACGTGAAGATCGCGACGCAGGACGTCGAGATGTCGATCTTCCGGAAGGCCCGGGAAGCGGTGCTCGCCCGCAAACTGGAAGACAAGTACGACAAGGAGACGATCCTCGGGTTCTACCTGAACAACGTCTATTTCGGCCGGGGTGCGATCGGCGTACAGGTGGCTGCTCGGACGTACTTCAACAAGAACGCCAAGGATCTGACGGTCGCGGAGGCGGCTGTCCTCGGCGCGGTGGTCCGGCAGCCGGAGGAGACGGCCACCTTCGCGGGGTACGACCCACAGCTGAATCCGCAGGCGGCCCAGGACCGGTGGGCGTACGTGCTGAACAACATGAAGGACGCGGACTGGCTGAGCGACGCCGATCGCGCCGCACAGCAATATCCGAAGACGATCCTGCCGATCCGGAAGGACGCCGGCAACGCGCAGTGGGGACTCAAGGGTGTCGGCCAGACCGGGCTGGTCACCGGCAACGTCGTGAACTACATCGCGGAGGAGCTGAAGGCGGCGCCGTACAGCATCGCCGACTTGAAGACCGGCGGCTACCGGATCACCACCACCATCGACTCCAAAGCGCAGGCGGCCGCCGAGAGCGCGGCGCGCCGGGGCGCGCCCGGATCGCTCATGACCGGCCAGAAGGCCAACGTGATGGCGGCCCTCGTCGCGATCGAGCCCAAGACCGGCCGAGTCCTGGCGTACTACGGCGGCGACGACGCGACCGGACATGACTACGCCGGAAAGAACATCGAGAACGGCCAGCTCACGGGCGGACACCCGGCGGGTTCGTCGTTCAAGATCTACACCTTGGCGGCCGCGCTCCAAGACGGCTACTCGCTGGACTCCCACTTCGATCCCGCCGCGTTCAAGGACGGCGACTTCGAGATCGAGAACGCCGGCCGTGACGTCGACGAGTCCTGTGGGAACTACTGCACCCTCGAGTGGGCCACGGTGCACTCCTACAACGTGCCGTTCTACAAGGTCACCAAGCTCATGGGAGTGGACAAGGTCGTCGCGATGGCGAAGTCGGCCGGCATCAGCACCATGTGGAACACCGGCGACGGCAAGGCGTACGACCTGACGAGCAAGACCTTCAAGCAGACCGACAACGCGCCCTTCTACTACCACGCCGGCTTCGGGCAGTACCCGATCACCGTCATCGACCACGCCAGCGGTGTGGCGACCTTCGCCAACCGCGGCCTGTACAACAAGCCGCACTTCGTGCTGAAGGTTGAGCGACCGATCGCGGGCACCGACAAGTTCCAGCTGGTCAACGGCGAGAAGCTCAGCCCGAAGCAGACGATCGACCAGGACGTCGCCGACGACGTGAACTACGTCCTGCAGAAGATTCCAGGCGCGGGCGGGCACACGCTCAGCGGCAGCCGTCCGGTCACGGGCAAGACCGGCACGTGGCAGTGCCAGCAGACGAAGCACAACTGCCATGCGTGGTTCGTCGGTGCCACGAAGCAGATCGCCGCAGCTGTCTGGGTCGGCAACGTCGGCAAGGAACAGGCGGTCTACGAGAAGAGCGGCAAGGACGTCAGCGGCGCGGGACTGCCCGGCAACATCTGGGAGAAGTTCATGAACGCCGCCAGCAAGGGAATGAGCGAGCAGCGCTTCGCGGACAAGGCCGGTGTGGGTGACCCGACCAAGGGCGAACCGGGACTCCAGGAACCGCGGAAGCCGGGCAAGTGCAAGTGGATCTTCTTCTGCCCCACGACTGAGCCCACCCGGCGGGGGCGCGGCTGATGCTTTCGGGGTGGGACCGACCGATCGGTCCCACCCCGAAGCACTACGGAGTCAGGTGGAAGATGATGCCGTCGCCGAGGTCCTCACGCGTCAGGCCGAACTGCTGCCCGTCGGCGGTCAGCGCATTCTGCGGGACGTCGCCGTAACTCGGGTGCTTGAGAACCAGCACCTCGCGTACGCCGATCGCCTTCAGCGCGTCGACGCTGGCCTGGTCCGGGAAGTTCTCCATGAGCTTGCGAAGCTCGTCCTGGGACCGCGGGGTGAAACCACTGCCGCCGTTGACCATCCGGACGAAGCCGTCGGTCGACCAGAGCATCACGTTCTCGTCGTTGAGCTGGTTGCTCGGCAGGATCATGGCCGGCCCGGACAGCTGTGCCATGGCAGCCGGTCGCTGCGGCACCGTCGGGAAGTCCATCCGTTGCAGGCCCTCCGCCAGGACCAGGACCATCGGAAGGAACATCGCCAGGGTCAGCACCACGTGGGGCCGGGCCGGCACGCGCTCCCGGGTCAGGTCGCGGGCACGGTCGCCGAAGGCACTGATCGCCCCGGCTGCCAGCAGCCCGACGAACAACGTCGTCCAGATGACGAGGCGGCCCGGCGTCCGGATGGCGCTCCATCCGGGCAGGTGGTCGTAGAGGACTTCGTAGACCTTGCCGTCGAGGAACTGCGTCCCCATGGCCAGTCCGGCGCTGACGACCACGCCGACGGCCAGCAGGACACGCTGCCACCACCGCCAGGTCGAGTAGACCAGGCCGGCGGCGGCCAAGCCGTACACGGCGAAGCCGATGAGCAGCGTCTTCTCGCCGCTGCCCCACTGACCGAACATCGTCTGCCGGGCGACCGCATGGGCGTCGCCCCACATCACGTCGGTGTCCGGGGCGGTGAAGAACCCGATGATCGGCGGCGAGTACCAGTTGACTTCCTCGATCGAGCGCTCGGCGTACGGGTGCAGCTCGAGGACCTTGAAGTAGGGAATCGCCATCAGGGCGCCCACCGCGGCGAAGATCAGCCCGCCGAGGGCGTCGGCGCCGAGCAGCTTCCAGCCGAACGGCTTGGGCTCGCTCCAGAAGAACAGCCGCGCCGACACGTACGCGATGACGCCCACGACCGCGACGCCGGCCAGCACGTAGGCGAACGGCAGGCCGATGCCGAACCCGAGACTGATCTGCCACGCGGCGACGAGCCAGCCAGCCAGCGCCCAGCCGGGACGCCGGAACTCCGGCCGATAGCCGTGGCGTAGCGAGTAACCGTGGCCGCGGGCGAGCATGGCCAGGCAGAGCGCGATGCCACCGGACGACAGGACGTGCAGGTGACCGGCCTGCTCCCACCGCCACGGCGCGTACGCGAACGCGGCGCCGGCCACGGCCGCTCCCGGGATGCGCGCCCCGAGCTGCCGCGCCAGGGCGTACGCGCCGAAGAACGCGAGCGCGAAGGCCAGCACGAAGACGATGTTGTAGCGGAGCAGTGCCGCGCCCGGGCCGGTGCCGAGGAGCCCGGCCGGGAAGTAGCCGAGGAGCGTGTCGGAGAACGCGTAGCTGTAGGGCTCGGGGTAGAAGGTGTTGGAGTCCCAGACGCCCAGCGGGTTGGTGGTGACCGCGTGCCCGGCCCAGGCCATCTGCCAGGCCTGGAGCGTGGGGTCCCAGATGTCCTTGGGGATCGTGTAGAGCGGGTACTCGAGGGCGGGCCAGGTCATCGCGGCGGCGATGACGAGCGAGGCGAGGGCGGCGAGGGTCCACTCGTGGATCAGCGCCCGGCCCAGGCCGACGGCCGTCCGGCGAAGCCGGCCCGGTGGGCGGACCGTCTCGGGGGCGAACTTCCCGAAGGGATCCGTCTCCGGCTTGTCCTCCGTCACGGTCGCGTCGGCTGCGTTGCCGTCGGCGGTCTTCTCTGCCGTGGGCTGGGCCTCCGTCGGGCGATCAGACGCCTCTGTCGCAGGGGTGTCCTCGGCGGGCTGGTCACTCATCGTGGTCGGCTCCGTCATCCTCGTAGCACCGTTCCCTAGTCGGTCAGCTCGGACCGCAAGTACGCGATGTCGCCGGACTGGCCTTCGGCCCCGCCCGGGGTCTCCACCACCGCGGGCGCCCCGCTCGCCCGGATGGCCGCCACGACGAGTTTCGGATCGATCATCCCGGATTGGAGGTTGTCGTGGCGGTCGCGACCGGAGTCGAATCCGTCCCGGGAGCCGTTGGCGTGGATGAGGTCGATCCGGCCGGTGATGGCCATCACGCGGTCCACGATGTCGATCAGATCCTCCCCGCCGGCGTGCGCGTGGCAGGTGTCCAGGCAGAACCCGACACCGAACTCGCCGACGGCGTCCCAGAGCCGGGCCAGCGCGTCGAACCGGCGGGCGCAGGCCTTGTCGCCGCTGGCGGTGTTCTCGATGAGCACCGGAGTGGCGAAACCGCCCTGTTCGGCGGCGTACGCGAAGGTCTTGCGCCAGTTCTCGAAGCCGGTGGCGAGGTCGTCGTCCTTGAGCATGTGTCCACCATGGACGATCAGCCCGCTGGCGCCCACCGTCGCCGCCGCGTTGGCATGGCTCAGCAGGAGTTTGCGGCTCGGGATCCGGATGCGGTTGTTCGTCGTGGCGACGTTGACGACATACGGCGCGTGAATGAAGACCTGCACGTCGGAGGCCTTGATCTGGTCGGCGTCCGCGCGGGGGGCCGGATCCTTCCAGCCCTGCGGGTCGGCCAGGAAGAACTGCACGACCTCCGCGCCGCGGGCGTGGGCCTCGGCCAACGGGTCGCCGGGATCGACGTGGGCACCGATACGCATGCCGGAGAGCGTAGTCCCTCACCCTGACGAAGGACGGATGCGCACGCGTCACCGTCCGCGCACTTATCCGTTGGACCCACCGGATTCCTCCGAAGTCCATGTGACCGGGTACCTGTCCGTCGGCCGCCCGCGAAAAGGGCTGTCCGCCCGTCGCACCCCCGCGGGGGCACACCGTCTGGGAGTTCGAATGAAGATGTCCGTTTGTCGGGCTTTGGCCGGAATCGGTCTCGGCGCGCTGTTGGGTGTGCCGTTGGCGGCTCAACCGGCGCTGGCCGAGCCGGAGGCCGGTACGCAGGTCGAGTTCAACGGAGGCGGGCTGGGCCTGCTGCTGTGCGGTTCGAAGCCGGACCGCCCGGCCGTGACGATCAAGTCCGAGCAGAAGGTCGTCTTCGTCAACAACCTCGGCCAGGGCGCGACCCTGCAGATCGACGGGGAGAACGGCGGCCCGATCAGCGACGGTCAGGCCGTCGAGGTGCAGTTCCACAAGGGGCCGGTGGCCATCGCGATGGTCCCGGACTGCCTGCTCAACCTGGGCGGGAACGGGTCGTACGAGCCCGTCACGGTGAACGTCAACGCCTCGTCGCCGACCAGTAGCGGCAACTCCACCGGCGCGCCGCGGGTCGTCAAGACGCGTACGCCGAAGCCGAAGCCCTCGGGGACCCCCGTCCCCTCGGCGAGCGCGTCCTCGAGTGAGGATGGTCCGTTGTTCCCTCTGGAGCCCGATCCGAGTGGCAGCGTCGCTGTCGGCGGAGATAGCTTGGAACCAGGGTCGACGGTGGTCACGCCGGGTGGAGAGTCCGTTATCCAGGACACCGCGCTGGCGAGCGACACGCCGAAAGACAAGGGACCAATCGGACTTCTCGCCATTATTGCTACAGTGTGTGTCGTAGGCGTCACGGTTGGGGCAATCCGCGCTATTGTTAGCCAGCGCGCAACCCGGACTGAGTTCGCCTAAGACGCAAACCACGGCGTATGATGTGGTTATAACAGGCTCCGCGAGGCGCCTTTCATCCAACCTCGTCGGTGTGGTCGTTCCTCCCCAG
>JABFYB010000336.1 GCA_013361475.1 Hamadaea sp. | reverse complement strand
GCGCTGGCCGTCAGCGCGGGGCCGGCCGGGTTCGCCGCCGCCCGGCGCGCGGTGGTCGCGCGGGCCGGACCGGCCGGCCTGCTGTGCCTGGGTGCGATGGCGGCCATCGTCGTCGCCGACCTGTCCGGCCTCAGCAAGGCCGAGGTCGAACGCATCTGGCTGCCCTTCGCGATCTGGCTACCGGCGGCCGCCGTGCTGCTGCCGCCGCGGTCGCGACCGTTCTGGCTGGCGCTGCAGGCGGTCGTGGCCCTGCTCGTCAACCACCTGTTCCACACTGTCTGGTGAGGACGGTCAGGGCCGCGTCAGCCAGGTGAGCGTCTCCCGGGTCGCGTCGAAATGACCCGCGTGGGACGAGTCGGGGTGGGTCACCAGGGTGGCGTCCGGGATACGGTCGGCCAGCCAGCGGCTGTGCGCCACCGGCACGAGTTCGTCCAGCTCACCGTGCCACAGGAGAGTGGGCACGCGGACGGTTCGCGGGGCGAATCCCCACGGCAGGCCGTAGAGCGCGAGCACGTCGTCCACCCAGCCGGCCAGGCCCGGCGCCAACGCCTCGGCCATCGCCGGCTGGACCATCGCGGCGATCTCCGGCCGGCTCAGCACGGCCAGGTCGCGGTCGGGGAACGGCAGCGGTGTCTCAGCGGCCCGGGTGAGGTGCGCGGTCAGCTCGTCGCGCCCGCTGCGGGCCGCGGCGGAGCTCGCCCGGTTGCCGTCGGTCATGCCGGCGGTCCAGTCCAGGCCGTCCGCGTCGCACGGCGCCAGGCTCGCGAGGGTCGCCACCCGCGAGATTCGGTGCGGGTACGCCGCCGCAGTGGCCAACGCGTGCGGCCCGCCGCCGGAGACCCCGAAGACGGCGAAGCGCCCCAGGCCGAGGGTGTCGGCGATGGTGACCACGTCCTCCGCCGCGTCGGCCACGATCCGGCCGGGCAGGGCGGTCGAGCGGCCGAACCCGGGCCGGTCGTAGGTGATCAGGCGGATGCCGAGGTCGGCGAAGATCTGGTCGTCGGGATGACGGGCGAGCCGGCTCATCGGGGTGCCGTGCAGATAGACGACGGGCATCCCGCTGGGCACGCCGTACTCCTCGACGGCGAGCATGCGGCCGTCGGTGGTGATCACCGAATGCATGATCGCGAACTTACCTCCCACGACGAACGGCCGGACGGTCAGGCCGCGAGCTGGACGAAGGCGCCGATGATCGCCCCGTACGCGACATGCGCGAGCAGCATCACGACGGGCGTGCTGAGGCCGTAGTTGAGCATGAGGAAGCCGGGCGTCTCCAGTTGCGCCGCCCGTGGGGCGCTCGTGTACGGCGTACCCATGCGGGGATGGACGAGCGGCAGCAGCACGGTCACGATCGCCGTCGCGGCGAACAGCCCGTGCAGCAGACCGAACAGCGCGCCGAGCCACCAGCTCGCGTACCCGAGGGCGGCGAACACCGCGACGTAGAGCAGGGCGAAGACCTGCCCGTTGACGAAGTGGATCAGGTAACCGAGCGCCTTGGCGAGCGACCGGTCGTCGGTGAAGATCGTGCCGAGCAGGAACGGCAGGTCGGTCCGGGTGAGCTTCAGCTCGTTGGCCATCCGCATCGCGGTCGTCAGCAGGACCGTCCCGACGAAGCCACCGGCCAGCGCGGCCCAGACGTTCACCGGGCGTCCCCGATCGCGGCGGCGGCGCTGATCAGCGCCAGGTGGGACAGGCCCTGGGGCAGGTTGCCGAGGAACTCTCCGGTGCGAGGGTCGATCTCCTCGCTGTAGAGGCCGACGTCGTTGGCCAGCCCGACCAGGTCGTCCATGAGCGGCACCGCCTCGTCGGGCCGCCCGAACCGGGCGAGGGCCTCGGCGAGCCAGAACGAGCAGGCCAGGAAGGCGCCCTCCGACCCGCGTACGCCGTCCTCCGACAGGTAGCGGTAGACGTACGGGCCATGCCGCAGCTCCCGTTGGACGGCTTGCACCGTGCTGGCCAGCCGGGCGGGATCAGCGGGCCGGAATCCGTTCAGCAGACCCAGCAGTACGCCCGCGTCGACCTCGCTGCTTCCGGCCGATCGCACGTAACCGCCGACGCGGTCGCTGAAGCACTCGCCGTCGATGAAGCTCGCCAGCGCGGCCCGTTCGGTCCGCCAGCGTTCGGCGTGACGGCGGGGGATCAGGCCCGACTCGGCCAGGTCGAGCGCGGCGTCCAAGGCGATCCAGCACATCATCTTCGACTGGGTGAAGTGCTGGGGCGGACTGCGTACCTCCCAGATGCCGGCGTCGGGCTCCCGCCAGATGCGGCAGACCAGGTCGGCGATCTGGGCCAGGCGGCGGCCGATGTCACCGTCGAGACGCCCCAGCCGGGCGGCGTACAGGCGGGCGGTCTGCAGCAGTTCCCCGTAGGTGTCCAGCTGCAACTGCCCGGCGGCGGCGTTGCCGACGCGTACCGGCTGGGACCGGCGATGCCCCTCCAGCGGCAGCGTCCGTTCCGTCGCGTGCGGCCCACCGTCGAGCCGATAGAGCACCCGGAGCCGGGGATGCGTCAGCTGCGAAGCGTGCATCAGCCACCAGAAGTAGGCGATCGCCTCCTCGGTGCAGTCGAGCTGCAGGAAGGCGTTCAGGGTGAACACCGAGTCGCGGATCCACGAATAGCGGTAGTCCCAATTGCGTACGCCGCCGATGCTCTCGGGCAGCGAGCAGGTGGCTGCGGCCGCTACCGCGGCGGAGGGGGCGAACACGAGGAGCTTCAACGCCAGCGCACTACGCACCACCGCGTCGCGCCACCGGCCGTGGTAGGTGCGTTCAGAGGTCCACTCACGCCAGATCTGCGTTGTGCGTACCAGTCGATCTTCGCATTCACCTCGCGTGGGAAGCACGAGCGGTTCGAGGTCGGCGTAGCTGAGGGCGATCATCGCGCCCGGACCGGGACGCAGGACCGCGCTGCCGTGAATCGACCCGTCGCGGTGGTCCGGCGTGCCCGCGGCCCAGGCCGAGACGGCCAGCGCCTGGCCCTGATGGCTCGCGATGAGCGACCCCGCGCGGCGCTGTACGCGCGGAGTGACCGCCGCGTAGCCGAACCGCGGTTCGACCGCCCACTCGATCGGCACCGCACCCTCGACGCAGGTGATCTGGCGGACCAGTTCGCGCGCCGGTCCTAGCGGATGATCGTCCTGCAGCGTGAGCGCATCAGTCACCACGACGGTCCCCGCGGCGGTGGTGAAGCTCGTCTCCAGGACGTTGGTGTTCGGCCGGTACCTGCGGCCGGAGGTGAACGGGACCTGGGGGTGCAGGCGGAAGCTTCCCCCACGACCGGCGTCCAGGATCGCCCCGAACACGCTGGGCGAGTCGAGGTTGGGCCAGCTCAGCCAGTCCACCGTGCCGTCAGGGGCGATCAACGCGGCGGTGCGCCCGTCGCCGACCACGGCGTAGTCGCGCAGCGCCGCGTAGCCGTCGACGCGCCCCGTGTCGACCACCATCGGCCACAACTACCCAGCTCACGGCCGGTCAGTCGGGGGATTTTCAGGACGGCAGTACCGGACATTTCACTCAGGAGGTCGCAGTGGCCTACGCTGCGCCGGTGAGCTATGTGCGGTGGAGCAGTCCCGGCCGGCCACACGAGTACGACTCGGCCGTCTACATCTACGACACGGACGACGGCGTCGAGTGCTGCTCCTGCCTCTTGTATCCGGCCGACGGGCTCGGCGACCTCCCCAGTCACCTGGAGGCGACTCCCGGCCGGATGATCGAGCACGTCCGGGCGCACATCGCCGCCGGGCACGCGGTGCCCGACTTCGTCATCCCCGGCCTGGCCGCCGCCGAAGGCGCTCGCGAGGCACACTGAGCACGTGGCTGCTCGACCTTGTCGGCTCGGCCGCCTGGCGGCGGTCGTGGCCGGTGTGGTGGCGGTCATGGCCGGCATCACCGCATCGACTCCGCCGCGCATGGTCGTCGTCGCCCTGCAGCTGAACCTGTGCGACAGCGGCATCGCCGGGTGCTTCACCGGCCGGGCGGTGGCCCGCGCCGCCGCCTTGATCAAGGCGTACGCCCCGGATGTGGTCACGGTCAACGAAGTGTGCCGCGACGACGTGACGACGCTCCGCGCGGCTTTCCCGGATCCTTCGGCCGTCCGGTCGGCCTTCCAGCCGGTTCCGGACCGGCGTACCGGTCTGGCGACGCGGTGCCGCGACGGCCAGGAGTACGGGATCGGCGTCCTGATGCGGTCGGCCGGGACAGCGACCATCCACACCGGAGTGTTCCCGGCCCAGGATCCGGCGGACCCCGAGAAACGGGTCTGGCTGTGCCTGACCGCCGACCGGTACGCCGCCTGCACGACCCATCTGTCCGATCACGACTCCGGGGTGGCTGCCGCTCAGGGCGCCCACCTCCTCGGGGCCGTCGTGTCGTCGCTTCCGCAGCCGGTGCTCGTCGGCGGCGACTTCAACCTGCGTCGGCTCGACGGCGTACCGGCGGGGTTGGTCACCAGGACGGACGGTGGGCTGCAATATGTGCTGGCCACCCAGGCGACCGTGCTCCGCGCGGAGCGGCTCGACACCGCCGGGACGACCGATCATCCGGGGTTGCTCGTCACCCTGTCGGTCTGGAGGTGATCGCCGTCAGCCGACGGCGAACCAAGGTGTGCTGCCCTCGGCCACCAGGTTCCCGTCGACCACGATCCGGGCGGCCGCGCGCAGCCGGGCACTGCTGAGCAGGATGTCGCACCAGTGATAGTCGAAGCAGTACGCCTCCCGCACGGCGCACCGCCGGTCGTCGGACTCGCGGACGATCTCGACCTCGATCTCGACCTCACGCTGCCCGGCCAGGTGATCCAGCGAACCGTAGCCCTCGAATCGCGCCCACGCGGCTCCCTGCCGCGCCGAGTACCGCAACTCGACCTGGCCCAGGTTGAGCCGGCGCTCGGGCCAGGCGATCTTGCGGGCGATCGCGGTCGCGGCGTCCGTGCCACAGCCGGCCGCCTCAGGCTCCGCCCCGTCCGCCACCTCCTGCTCCGGCAAGGCCGGCAGCAGAATCGGCACGTTCGCGGCCCGCTGGCGCATCTTCTCCCAACGCGCCTGCCAGAGCCCGGGATCACCGCCGCACGCCCGCACGATGGCCAGCACGACCGGCAGACTCGGCAGTTTCTTGCCCGCGGTCGCCTCGGCCAACGTCGTACGCGAATAGTGCGTACGGGCGGCCAGGTCACGATAGGTCAGCGAACCGTGAGCGGCCTTGAGCGCGCGCAGCTCGATGGCGAACGCCGCCACCTCGTCGATGATCTCGATCGGCTTCTCCGGACGGCCCACAGTCCATAGTGTCCCTCAGGACGTTGTCCGGTAGTTGTCCGAGGCAAGATCGAGACTCTTCCGGTGAACGGAGCCGCGCTCCTAGCGTGCTGACCGTGACTTCGACCGATCCTCGCCCGGCTCGTCCGGCCACGGTGACGACCGCCTTCGTCCTGGCTCTGATCGTGGCCGCCGTCAACCTCCTCTCCGTCCTCCTCGGCTGGATCAGGCTCGGCGGTCAGCTCGACGCCATCGACGAGCTGGTCTCCAGCCGGGGCCGGGGATCCTCGGCCGGTCTCGACAGCGACGCCGACGCGCTCACGTCGGGCTACGTCATCGGGGTGGTCTTCGCCTCGTTCGTGCTCCTCGCCTTCACAGTCAGCTATCTCATCAACGGCATGCTGGCCGCCGCCGGCAAGCAGGTGAGCCGAATCCTGCTCTGGGTGACCGCGACGCTGGACCTGTGCTACTTCGGCTGCTCGACGGTCCTCGCCGGCGCACCGACCGACGCGGAACTGTCGAACGGTGGCACGATCAGCAGCGCCGAGCTCGGCGATGCCATCGCCGAGTCGGAGCCCGGCTGGCTCTCGCTCATCCAGATCCCCGCCACCGTGCTCTGGGCCGGCTGCCTCCTCGCCTTGATCGCTACGCTGGCGGCGCCCAGCGCGAACCGATACTTCCGCCCAGCTGCGCCGCAGCCGCCGATGATGCCGCCCGCCGTCCGGTAACCGCGAGCCGTGCGGGCGGCACGATGGACAGACGCCGCTATCCTTGCGACGCATGCGGACCATCGAGATTCAGGGGAGCTGATGGCCGAGTCCACGGCCGTCCCGACGCCGAACCTGACGCCGCTGGCCGCGAACGACCCGCGGGCGGCTGGGCCTTATCGGCTGCTCGGCCGCCTGGGGCAGGGTGGGCAGGGCGTGGTCTACCTGGGTCTGGACGGCGGCGACCGCCAGGTGGCGGTCAAGATGCTCAGTCTCGACCTGGATCAGGACCCGTCGGCGAAGAACCGGTTCGCCAAGGAGATCGCCGCCGCGCGGCGAGTCGCCGCTTTCTGCACTGCCCAGGTGCTGCATGCCGATCTCGACGCCGACCAGCCTTACGTGGCCAGTGAGTTCATCGCCGGCCCGACGCTGCACCGCCAGGTACGCGACCACGGGCCGATCACCGGCAACGCCCTGTACCGGCTGGCCGTCGGCACAGCGACCGCGCTCGCGGCGATCCATCAGGCGGGCATCGTCCATTGCGATCTGAAGCCGGACAACGTGATCCTCGGCGCGGACGGTCCACGCGTCATCGATTTCGGCATCGCCCGAGCCCTGGGTACGCACACCCTGAGCGGCAACGTCATGGGAACAGTGCCCTACATGGCGCCGGAACGGTTCCACAACGCCGACGTCGGCCCGCGCTGTGACGTTTTCGGCTGGGCGGCGACGATCGCGTTCGCCGCCTCGGGACGGGGGCCGTTCGGCCACGACTCGCCGGCCACGGTGATGGCCCGGGTCCTGCACGAGCCGCCGGAGCTGGCGAACTTGTCCGGCCCGCTGCTGGACCTGGTGGAGCAGGCGCTGGCCAAGGATCAGTACGCCCGGCCGACCTCTGAGCAGCTGCTCCTGCGGCTGCTCGGCCGCGCCGGGTCCACCGCCCCGACGGTGACGGACGTGCCGTTGGGGACCGCCCTGCAAGAGGGCAGCGCCGCGGCGACCACCGTGGTGCCGGCCGCTCCGGCGTCGCCGTCCATCGCGGTGACCCGTCAGCAGGTGACCAGTCCGCAGGCGCCGACGACGGCCGCGGTGCCGGTGGCTTCGCCGACTCGGGTCGCCGTCGCGCCGGCCGGCGCGTTCCGGCGGTTCGCCCGGCAGGTGGGCGACCCGATCGGCATCGCGGTCGCGATCGTGCTCGGCGCGCTCGGTTTCGCCGCGGTGTACCTGGCCTCCACGGATCCCGCTCGGTCGGTGAAGACGGGCGCGATCGCCTTCGGCGCCGTCTACCTCGTACGGTTGGCCCTCGCGGTCGTGCTGGACCGTGGCACCCAACGCGAGTGACGCAACCGCAATCCGCACACCCCCGAAGAGGAGGCAGGCATGGCATCGGGTCGGACGTCCGCCCGCAGATGGCTTCCGGTAGCCGTCGCCGTGGTGGTCGGGCTCGCCGTGATCGCGGGCTCCTACCTGTACGTGCGGCTCGACGCCGACCGCACTGACTGTGTCGCGGTGGACGTGGTCTCTTCCACCGAGAAGAAGGACCTGGTGGCGGAGTTGGCCGACCGGTACAACCACAGCAGCCGACGGTTCGGCGGCCGGTGTGCGGAGATCACCGTGGCCGGGCTGACCTCAGGCCAGGCGATGGAGGCGCTCGCCGGTGACTGGGCGGCGGTGGCCGGCGGCGCGATTCCCCGGCCGCAGGTCTGGCTGCCGACGTCGAGTCTGTGGACCGACCAACTGCGACTGCGTGACCAGGCGGCCAAGCGGCCGGAGCAGACGCCGGGGGAGTATCCGTCGATCGCCAACAGCCCGCTGGTCATCGCGATGCCCGCGACGAAGGCCCGGGTCCTGCAGCAGCGGGGCGCACTGGGCTGGGGTGACATCCTCGGTATGTCCGGCGAGGAAGGGTGGGGCGCCTTCGGCAAGCCGGAGTGGAAGCGGTTCACCTTCGGCAAGGACAACCCCCGGCTGTCCACCTCCGGCCTGGCCGCCACCATCGCGACCTATTACGCGGCGACCGGCACCTCCAGCGACCTGACCGACGCCGACGTACGCGCCCCGCAGGTGACCCAGTTCGTCCGCCGGATCGAGGCGAACGTCTCGCACTACAGCGACGACGTGGTCGACCTGTTGAAGTCACTGGCCGCCGCCGATCTGTCCACGGTCGAGGCCGGTGAGTCGGACCTGAGCGCGGTCGTGACCCAGGAGGAGTTGGTCTACCTCTACAACCAGGGACAGCTCAGCCCGCATATCGGCGACAAGCCGCACGAGCCGCTCGTGGCGCTGTACCCGAAGGAGGGCACGTTCAACCTCGACCATCCCTACGTGGTGCTCCCGGACGCCTCGGAGGCGCAGCGGAAGGCGGCGGCGGACTTCCTCGCGTTCCTCCAGGACAAGCCGCAGCAGCGGGCGTTCGCCGGCTTGGGCTTCCGCGATCACCAGCAGGTGGCCGCGCCGGAGCTGACAGCGGTGGTCGGCGGGCACGAGAGCGATGAGCGGCCGTACTTCAAGCCGCCGTCGCCGACCGTGGTGCAGGGCATCCTGGACAGCTGGGCGACGCTGCGCAAGAAGGCGAACATCTTGATGACGCTCGACGTCTCCGGGTCGATGACGAACAAGGTCGGCGACAAGACCCGGCTGGCGGTCGCGACGGCCGCCGCGAAGAAGGGACTGGGCCTGCTGAACTCCGCCGACCAGGTGGGGCTGTGGTCCTTCTCGTCGGAGAAGCAGGGCTCCGGCGCGGCCCCTTATCAGCAACAGGTGCCACTGTCCCGGTTGGACCTGGCCCGCTTCGCCGACCGGCTCGGCGGCTTGCGCGCCGGTGGCGCGACGGCGCTCTACACGACGATCCGCGCCGCCCATCGATACATGCTGGACCACTACGACCGGACCCGGATCAACGCCGTCGTCGTGCTGACCGACGGAGAGAACGAGTACGCCAAGGACGCCAACCTGGCGCGGCTGCTCAAGGACGTGGCGCTGGACCCCGACCGGCCCGTGAAGATCTTCTGCATCGCCTTCGACGAGGGTTCCGACCTGGCGACGTTGGAAGCGATCGCCAAGGCCACCTCCGGCAAGGCGTTCGACGCCCGGGACCCGCAGCTGATCGACGACGCGTTCGTGAAGCTGCTCAGCAGTTTCTGACGCGCCGCCGATCGGCCGTCGGCCGCGGAGGGTGAAGAGGACTACGCTGGTGGTGTGCAGCCCGTCGTACGCCATGGTGACTCCGACGGCCGTGAGCGACTGCCCGCGGCGGCCGAGGAGGCGTCGCCGCGAGACGCTGTGGCCGACCAGCGCGATCGGGACGCCGACCAGCGTGAGGCGCAGGCCGATCAGCGGGAGATCGATCTGGAGATCCGCTCAGCCCGTGCCGACGCGCGAGACGATCATGCCGCGGATCGGGATGATCGTGCCGGGCAGCGCGAGAAGGGATTGGCGGTCCGGGAGGCGGCGGTGGTCCGGCGCGAAGCCGCCGGGGATGAGCGGCAGCAGCGGCAGGAGCTCCGTGATCGGCTGGCCGACGAACGCGACGGGGTGATGGATCGCCGGGAGGCCGCGATCACGGCACGGGAGGCGACCGCCGATCAGAACGAGATCGACGCCGAACTGGCC
>JABFYB010000111.1 GCA_013361475.1 Hamadaea sp. | reverse complement strand
CTGATGTCGTACGCGCCGGCCGAGTAGACCTGCGGGTTGTCGCCGGGCGAGCCGGCGCTGCCGCAGGCGGGGCCGTCGTTGCCGTTGGAGAAGGCCGGGAAGATGCCCGCCGCGATCCACGCGTCGACGGTCGGCCCGTACCACGGGTCGCCGGGGTCGCCGCCCCACGAGTTGTTGACGACGTCCGGGTGCAGGTCGGGCCGGGGGTTGGCGCCGTTGAGGTCGGTCGGGGCGAGCACCCACTGACCGGCCGCCAGCAGCGACGCGTCCGAGCAGGTGTTGACCTCGCAGCCCTTGGCGGCGATCCACTTCGCGTCGGGGGCGACGCCGATGAGGTTGGCGCCCTCGCCGCCCACCATGGTGCCCATGGTGTGCGTGCCGTGGTTGTTGTTGTCGCACGGTGCGGGGGTGGAGCAGATGCCCGCCGGGTCGAACCAGTTGTAGTTGTGGTCGAACGTGCCGCCGCCCAGGTTGCCGCGGTACTTGTCGACCAGCGCCGGGTGGGTGTACTGCACGCCGCTGTCGATGTTGGCCACGACGATGCCCGCGCCGCGGTCGGCGTACGCGGTCCAGACCTCGTTGGCCCGGATGTTGGCGATGTTCCACTCGACGGCGTCCACGGTGGCCTCGACCTGTCCGGCGGTCGGCTTCTCCAGCGCGTGGGCGCGGTTGGGCTCGATCGACGCGACGCCGTCGAGCTTGGCGAGTTCCTCGGCGAGCGCCTTGTCGCCGTGGACCCAGATCGCGTTGGCGATCCAGAACGGCTTGTACGCGATTTTCCGCTCGTCGAGCAGCGCCCGCACGTCCTGCTGCGAGCTCTCGGCGGTCGCCGTCAGCTCGGCGTAGACCTGCTCGGCCCGCTGCGTGCGCGGCAGGCTCTTGGCCGGGCTCAGGTCGGCCTTGTCACGCAGGTAGACGAGGAAGTCGGTGGACTCGGCGGTGATCTCGCCGCTGATCGCCGCGCTGGGTGCGGCGGCCGCGGGAGTGGCCAGGACGGGTATCAGCCCGATCGTTAAAACGGTTCCGGCCAGCGCCGCGAGCAGCGCCTTCGGCCGAGACCTACTGGATGATGACATGAATCCTCCCCGATCAAGCGCAGGCCGGGTTCTCCGGCCGCCGTCGGGCTCGAGCCAGACGGGCGCGCGCATGGGTCTAATGATCTTTGTGGACGGTGGCAGCCATCAATGCCTGGTGCCGGTCAACTCTCTGGCGGCTTTCCGGCGAACGGGGGAATTACCGTCGAGTCGGGGTTGACATCATCGCCACATTGGACTTGCCTGAAAGCTTCTCGACTGCCGCCTGGGGAGGAATCGCATGGTCGTCGGGGATAGGGCATTGATCGTCTGCGTTTCCGCGGACGTCGCGGTCCGGGAGCGGCTGATGAGGCAGCTCGATCCGGGCGGCGTCGTGCTGCTCTGCGCCGATCTGGACGAGCTGCGCGAGATCCTTTTTCCCGCGCAGGGCTCGGTGCTGCCGGGCGGGCCGCCCGAAGGCCTCCTCGTCGACCAGGTCGGCTTCAAAGCGACATGGCGCGGCCGGACACTTCCGCTGACCCGGCTCGAACTCCGGATGCTCGGCTGCCTCGCCGAGCGGTCCCAAGAAGTCTGGACCTACCAGGCGTTGTTCACCGCGGTGTGGGACGGCGTCTACCTAGGAGACAGCGCCATCCTGCACTCGGCGATGAAACGCCTGCGGGGCAAGCTCCGCGCGACCGCGGACGGTCTGGAGGTCGAGACCGTCCGCGGGATCGGCTACCGGCTCGCCGTGCGGCTTTAGCGCGCCCCACCCGCCGCGTGCCTCACTCGCCCGCGCGCGTCACTCGCCCGCGCGCCTCACTCGCCGCGCGCCCGCTCGCTGCGCGTGATCATTGCGCCAGCCATGTCGTTTCGCGAGGCGAAATGTCCGCTGAAACAGCATGGCTGACGCAATGATCACGCCAGGGTCCAGAGGTGAATCGCGGTGCCGTCGGCGGATGAGGTGAACCACTGGCCAGGGCTGGCGGGCCGGGGCGGGCCCGCGACGGGGAACGGATACGCGACCTGGGCGCGTACGGACATCGTGGTGGGGTCGAGGCACCAGTGCCGGGGCTCCGGGTAGTCGCCTTCCGTACCGACGACGGCGGTGTCGTCGAAGGGGAAGGCCGCCTCGTAGTCCCAGCAGACGCGGTCGCCGTCGAGGCTGGGCACCGCGTCGTCGGCGTCGAGCCGGCCGAGTTCGGTCGCGTCGGCGGTCGAGCGCAGGTAAAG
>JABFYB010000619.1 GCA_013361475.1 Hamadaea sp. | reverse complement strand
GAGCCCACGGGCACCCTGGCCACCGACGAGGCGCTCGCGGCGCTGAAGGAGAAGCTGGCCGGCGGCAAGTGAGTCGCTAGTTCCACCAGAAAGCCCCGCTCGGCGACGCCGGGCGGGGCTTTCTGCATCTCCTGCAGATCACGGTTACGCATGCTTCCGCCGTCCAAGATCACATGCGTACCCGTGATCTGCAGGGAAGTGGAAGGGCTCAGGGGGCGAAGATCGCCGCTATCGCGACGGCGCCCGCCGCCGTGGCGTACCCGCTGATCATGAGCAGGGCCACGCTGAGCGCGAGCGTCACGCCGAGCGCGCGGGGTGCGGCGATCCGGCCGGTGCGGCGGAGATGGCGTGGTGGAGCGAGCCGGACGGTGAGGGGGCGGCGGGTGCCGCTGCGGTGCCGTCCTGTCATGGAACCGCACCTTATGTCGGATAAGTGCGGTAAGCCGGTCGCCACGCCGCGTCGTACGCTGTGCGCATGCTTTTCGTAGGGCTGACCGGCGGGATCGGGTCGGGGAAGAGTTCGGTCGCGGCTCGGCTGCGTGAACTGGGCGCGGTCGTCATCGACTCCGACCGGCTCGCCCGCGAGGTCGTCGAACCCGGCACCGACGGGCACGCCGAGGTCGTGGCCCGGTTCGGGACAGGCGTCCTCGCCCCGGACGGGTCCATCGACCGCGCGGCGCTGGCCGCCAAGATCTTCGGCGACGCCGACGCGCGCAAGGCGCTCGAAGGCATCATCCATCCGCGAGTCCGGGCGCGCACCGCCGAACTCGCGATGGCGGCGTCGCCGGACGCGGTCGTGGTCAACGACGTCCCGCTGCTCGTCGAGGCCGGCTTGGCCGACAAGTATCAGCTGGTCATCGTGGTCCTGGCGAGCGAGGAGATCCGCGTCGCCCGGCTCGTGGCCGCGCGCGGCATGACCGAGGCCGAGGCGCACGCCCGGATCGCCGCGCAAGCCACCGACGAGCAGCGCCGAGCCGTCGCCGACGTACTGATCGTCAACGAGGGCACGCTCGACGACCTCCGCGCACAGGTGGATCAGGCGTGGCCTGATCTCGCCGTGGCGGCCGCATCAAACGCGTGACGGCAGAGCGGATGGGCGCTTGCTCTCAGCCGCGTGAGGGCAGGGCGGGTTGGCGCTCGGGTTCAGACGTATGAGTGCAGGGCGGTGGGCACACGGTTCCAGGCATGAGGGCCGGGCGGATGGGCGCTCGGGTTCAGACGCGTGACGGCAGGGCGGGCAGGCGCTTGCTGAAGTCGATGTCGAGCTGCGCGAACCCCAGCCGCGTCCGGATCTCCAGCCGCCGGACCACGCCGGTCGGGTCGACCCAGTAGCGCATCAGCGCCGTCCCCGGCGGGCTCGCGGCGTCCGCCGCCGTGTGGATTTCGAAGACCGCGACCGGTCGCCCGTTCAGCTCGTCGAGGCGTAGCCGGTAGGCGCTCTTGGCCAGCGCCTTCGGGTCGTCGCGCCCCGGCAGGCCGACGGACAGCGCCTCGTGCAGCAGCACGTCCAGCTCGGTCGCGGGGACCCGCACGCCCAGGTCGTTCCAGGACCGCCGCTCCCACTTGCCGCGCGGCGCGGGCAGCGGCGGCTGCTTGTCGGTGCTCGCTCTCATCGACACACTGGTACGCCCAGCGTGCACGAGCACGTTCCGGTCCGCGTCGTCGAGATCATGGGCGAGGGCGTACGCGACGCCGCCGCGCCAGTCGAGCCAGCCGTCGACGAAGATCATCCGGGCCGGTGGGAGTGGCAGGTTGACGGTGAAGTGCCCGCCCCGGGCGGCTTCGGTGCGCGTACGCATGACGGACAGCGCCTTGGCCTCAGCCGCGGTCACCTTGCGAGGGTTGATGACGTCCCCGCCGAAGGCGGCGATCGCGGTCAGCTCCGGCCGCCGCGTCCGGTCGAAGTCGACGCGCGCCCGGACGTCGTCAGACAGCAGTGCCTCCATCCGGCGTACGCGGGCTGTCCCGTCGACCCAGTAGCTCACCGGACCGCCATGGGCCACCAGCGAACGGGGGTCCGGCGTCGGGCTGCCGCTCGGCGTGGGAGTACCCGACGGCGTCTTCGCCGGGGACTTCACCGCGGCCGGGTTCAGCCCCGGCTTCTTCGTCGCGCCGACCCCGCCGATCCCGATGCTGGAACTGACGCTGGGACTGTCGCTCGGACTGGCGCTGACGGTTGGGCTCGGCGCGATCGGCTGTGTCGGGACGATGGCCGGGCCGAGGAGCACATCGACCCGCGTACCGTCGACGGAGTCGCCGCGGAGCCACTGTGTCTGCAGGTCGCGCAGCAGTTCCGGGTTGTCCGCCTTGGGTGCGGCGAGCTGCAGCAGCACTGCGACGAGTCCGTCCAGCGGATCCGGCTTCTCGGGGACCGGCAGGCCCAGCGGGCGTACGCGCCAGTTCCCGGCCGGCGGTTCAGCGGGCGGCTCGGCGGTGGCCGGCGGCTTGTCCTCGGCCCGGATCGCGATGATCCCCGGCATCGCCTGGATCAGCAGTCCCGGCATGCCTTTCCGCTCCGCCGTACGCACATACAGCAGCGACCGCCGCCAGTCGATCCAGCCCGCGAACCGGACGTCCTTCGGCCGGCCGTCGGAATCCTTCCCGGCCACGACACCGGAGAGCGTCGCTCGCTGATCCTCGTAGTTGTGCAGCCGGACGTCGGCGAGCCTGCCCGCCTCGACCGCGGTGAGCGGCCGGGCCTTCGGGGCGTCCGCTTCCTTGTCCGGGCCGGCGCAGGACGTCATGCCCTGGCTGAGCCCGGCGACCGCGCCCAGGGCGAGGCATCCGACGAGGAGAACGGTGGCGATCTTGCGGCGGCGATTCGGGCGGGCAGACTCCACGGCATGCTGAACGCGAGAGGGGCGCGCGGGTAACGGCCGTCACCCGCGACGCCTCTTTTGTCCCGACTAGCGGGCTGCCTCGCATCGCCTGCGTTCGCACCAGATCACGGATACGCATGCTTCCCCGGCCACATTTGGCATGCGTAACCGTGATCTGCCGCTAACGGCGGCGGATGCGGCGCCGCCCGGGAGTGGATGCGGCGCGGCCCGGGAGCAGACGCGGCGCGATGGGGGAAGCGGATGCGGCGGGGACGGCTGCGGCACGAGGGGCACGGGTGTTGCCTGCCGGGGAGCGGCGGATACGGCGCGGCTGGGGGAGCTGCGAATGCGGTGCGGTGGAGGGAGCGGATGCGGTGCGGCCAGGCGAGCAGCGGATGCCGCGGGGAGCGGGGTCCGGGCGATGCGGGAAGAGAACGCGGGAGTGCTGCGTTCGTAGTATCTGCGGGGTTTTGCCGCAAACGTAAGGACGCCCGCGGCGGCCGGTCAGCGCGCTGGGCGCGCGACCGCAGAGGTGCGCTCACCGGGCCCGCGACGCCCTCGCCGTTTGGGTCGGCGGTGGCGTCGCCGCGGGAGCAGCGACCCAGCGCCGGGGGGATCGGCCGGTGTGGAGGTCCGATCACAACCCCGGTCGGCCGCCGCGAGCGGCCTACGGCTATTGACGGTACTCGGATGGTGCACGTCACACAATCGCAATATCGAGCCGGATGGGCGCTTCGGACGAGGTCGATCAAGGGTCGTTGTCATACGCAGGCGTTAGGTTGGAAGGCATGGGTTTGGAGATTCCCCGCATCGACGGCAGGTTCGCCGTCGTCAGTGATTACGTCCCCTCGGGCGACCAGCCGACGGCGATCGCCGATCTGGAGCGACGGGTCAGGGCGGGGGAGAAGCACGTCGTCCTGATGGGTGCGACCGGCACCGGCAAGAGCGCGACGACCGCGTGGCTCATCGAGAAGCTGCAGCGGCCGACGCTGGTGCTCGCCCCCAACAAGACGTTGTGTGCCCAGCTCGCCAAGGAGTTCCGCGAGCTGATGCCCAACAACGCCGTCGAATACTTCGTGAGCTACTACGACTATTACCAGCCCGAGGCATACATCCCGCAGACGGACACCTACATCGAGAAGGACTCCTCGATCAACGAGGAGGTCGAGCGGCTGCGCCACTCGGCGACGATGTCGCTGCTGACCCGGCGCGACGTCGTGGTGGTGGCCACCGTCAGCGCCATCTACGGTCTCGGCACGCCGCAGGAGTACCTCGACCGCACGGTGAAGATCGTCAAGGGCGAGGAGCTGGACCGCGACCAGCTGCTACGCCGGCTCGTCGACATTCAATACGCGCGCAACGACATCGCCTTCAACCGCGGCACTTTCCGCGTACGCGGCGACACGCTGGAGATCATCCCGGCTTATGAGGAGCTGGCGATCCGCATCGAGATGTTCGGTGACGAGGTCGAGCGACTGTCCTATCTGCACCCGTTGACCGGCGACGTCGTCCGGGAGGTCGACCAGCTGCTGGTCTTCCCGGCGACGCACTACACCGCCGGTCCGGAGCGGATGGAGCGCGCGCTGACGGGGATCGAGAAGGAGCTGGAGGAGCGGCTGGCCGAGCTGGAACGGCAGGGCAAGCTCCTGGAGGCCCAGCGGTTGCGGATGCGCACGAGCTACGACATCGAGATGATGCGCCAGGTCGGGTTCTGCTCCGGCATCGAGAATTACTCCCGGCACATCGACGACCGCGAGGCGGGCAGCCCGCCGCACTGTCTGCTCGACTACTTCCCGGACGACTTCCTCACCGTCATCGACGAGTCGCACGTGACCGTGCCGCAGATCGGCGGCATGTACGAAGGTGACGCCTCCCGGAAGCGGATCCTGGTCGAGCACGGCTTCCGGCTGCCGTCCGCGATGGACAACCGCCCGCTGCGGTTCGACGAGTTCCTGGAGCGGGTGGGGCAGCAGGTCTTCCTGTCGGCGACGCCCGGACCGTGGGAGCTGCGGCAGAGCGGCGGCGAGTTCGTCGAGCAGGTCATCCGCCCGACCGGTCTGGTCGACCCGCAGGTGGTCGTCAAGAAGACCAAGGGCCAGATCGACGACCTCATGCACGAGATCAACCTGCGCACGGCGAAGGACGAGCGCGTCCTGGTCACGACGCTGACCAAGAAGATGGCCGAGGACCTCACCGACTATCTGCTCGAGCACGGGATCCGGGTGCGCTACCTGCACTCCGAGGTGGACACCCTGCGCCGGGTCGAGCTGCTCAAGGAGCTGCGCAAGGGCGACTACGACGTCCTCGTCGGCATCAACCTGCTCCGCGAGGGTCTCGACCTGCCCGAGGTGTCGCTGGTCGCGATCCTCGACGCCGACAAGGAGGGCTTCCTGCGCTCCGGCACGTCGCTGATCCAGACCATCGGCCGCGCCGCGCGAAACGTCTCCGGTGAAGTCCACATGTACGCGGACAAGATCACCCCGTCGATGGCGAACGCGATCGAGGAGACGAATCGACGCCGGGCCAAGCAGATCGCGTACAACGAGGCGCACGGGGTCGACCCGCAGCCGTTGCGGAAGAAGATCCACGACATCCTCGACGACATCTACCGTGAGGCCGAGGACACCGACAGCGCCCTCGCGGGGCACGGGCCGGGCGGTGCGGTCATCAGCACGTCGGCGATGGGCAGCGGCCGGGCGCAGAGCCGGGGCAAGACGCCGACGCCGACGGCGTCCAGCCGTAGCAAGGGCCGGATCGAGGCGAAGACGCAGGGCATGGCGCGCGAAGAGCTGGCCCGGCTCATCTCCGACCTCAACGAGCAGATGCTCGCGGCCGCCGGCGAGCTGCAGTTCGAGCTGGCCGCCCGGATCCGCGACGAGATGCAGGAACTCAAGAAGGAGTTGCGGACCATGGAGGTCGCGCTCTGACCTGCGCGTCGTTTGGCCGTCGGGCCCGGGTGGGAACTGGCACGGCGTGTTCGACGGATTCGAGCTGCGACAGGTGGACGTCGGCGGCGGCGTGACGCTGCGAGTGCGGACCGGTGGTTCCGGTCCGCCGGTCCTGCTGCTGCACGGCCACCCGCGTACGCAGGCGACGTGGCACAAGGTGGCACCGCTGCTGGCGATCGGCTTCACCGCCGTCTGCCTGGATCTGCGGGGCTACGGGGAGTCGAGCAAGCCACCGGCGGGACAGGATCACGCCGGCTACAGCAAACGTGCGATGGCCCGGGATTGCGTCGAGGCGATGGCGCAGCTCGGCCATCGGAACTTCGCCGTCGTCGGGCACGACCGGGGCGCGTACGTGGCGCAGCGGCTCGCCGCCGATCACCCGGAGCTGGTGAGCCACCTCGTGGTCATGGACGCCGTGCCGATCGGTGCGGCGCTGGCCCGCAGCGACGCGCGGTTCGCCGCCAAGTGGTGGCACTGGTTCTTCCTCGGCCAGACCGCCAAACCCGCCGAACGCGTGATCAACGCCGACCCCGACGCCTGGTACCAGGTCGACGCGGCGACGATGGGCGAGGAGGCGTACGCCGATCTGCGGCGGGCGCTGCACGATCCGGCGACGGTGCACGCGATGTGCGAGGACTATCGGGCCGGCCTGACCGTGGATCGGGCGGCCGACGAGGCCGATCGGCGCGCGGGGCGCCGGATCACCTGCCCGACGCTGGTCGTGTGGGCGACGGGAGACGATCTCGGCGAACTCTACGGCGATCCGGTCGAGGTCTGGCGCGAGTGGGCCGACGCCGTCCGCGGAGTGGCCCTCGATTCGGGGCACCACCTCGCCGAAGAGGTGCCTGATCAGCTCGCCGCGGTGCTCCGGGAGTTCCTCGGCGGGCCGGCCGGCCCGATGCCGTCCGACGCTGTGCCGTCGGAGGAGGCGGAATCCGAGACGGGCCGGCGCGAAGATCCGGTCACGAGCGGATGACCCACTGGGCGATGCGTTCCAGCAACTCGGGCGGGGCGGCGTTCTCGGCGTGGCCGAAGCCGTGCTCGATCCAGAGCTCCTTGGGTTCGGCGGCGGCGTCGAAGAGCTGGTGGGCGTGCTCCAACGGAAAGTACGCGTCCTGGTCGCCGTGCACGACCAGGAGCGGCGTCGGGGTGATCTTCCCGGCCACCTCGAAGGGCGCCGGCGGCACCGGATTCCAGCCTTCCTTGGCGATCCGCGTACGCAGCACGACGCGGCTGACGAGCCGTCCGGTCGGCTTCTCGATCACCCAGTGCACCCGGCGCATCGGCACTGTGCCGCGGTAGTACCACCGGGCCGGTCCGCTGACGGCGACGACGGCGTCGACTCCGCGGACGAGGGCGGCGTGCCGGACCGCGACGGACGCGCCCATGGAGAACCCGATCGTGGCGATCCGCTCGTATCCGAGGTCCCGCGCCCACGCCACGGCGGCTTCGAGATCATCGATCTCCCGATCGCCGACGGTCGACCGGCCCCCGGATCGGCCGTGTCCCCGGAAATCGAAGGACACCACACCCCCGTGCCGGGCGAAGACCGCCCCCGCCCGGCGTACCGCCGGCCTTTGCCAAGCCCCCGTGAAACCGTGAGCGAGCACGAAGGCCAGGTCGCGCGGACCTGGGTCGTGGTGGGCGTCGATCCGGACGCCGTCGGTGGTGACCAGCTTCACGGCAGGTACGCGTAGTGCTCGACCACCGGTGGCGCGGCGAAGTGCGGGCCGATCAGCGCACGCCAGGCCGGGAAGCGCGCGGAGCCGCGGAAGCCGACCTCGTGCGCCTCCACGGTGTCCCACTCGACAAGCAGCACGAAACGGGACGGCGATTCCACCCCACGCGTCATCCGGGCGTCGCGGAAACCGGGCGTCTGCGCCAAAAGCGCCCGCCCCTCCGTGTACGCGGCCTCGAAAGCCTCCTCGGCACCGGGCGTGATCTCGAATTGTGCGATCTCCAACACCATGACGGCATCCTGCCACGGCGTGCCGCGGACCCCTGTTGGGCCTCAAGGGACCTCGTGAGCAACAATGGAGGCCGACTGGGAGGGGAGTATCCCCCGCGGCGGCTTCGTCAGCACGGTTCGCACATCGGAACCCGGGGCCGCCGGTCACGAGCGTCAGCACGTGGCGGGAGAGACCTCCGGGGCATCACGCTGCCGACCGGAGGATCACTGCATGAACGTGTCCACGCTGGAATGGACCATCACCCTGGTAGCCCTGGTGGCTCTTCTGCTCGTCGATCTGATCATCGTGGGCCGGAGACCGCACGAGCCGTCGTTCAAGGAATCGACGCTCTGGGTCACCTTCTACGTCGGCCTGGCCGTCCTCTTCGGGATCTGGGTCTACATCTCGCACGGCGCACAGTACGGCGGCGAGTTCTTCGCCGGCTGGCTGACGGAGTACAGCCTCTCCGTCGACAACCTCTTCGTCTTCGTGATCATCATGGCCCGCTTCGCGGTGCCCCGGATGTACCAGCAGAAGGTGCTGCTGGTCGGCATCGTGATAGCGCTGGTCATGCGTGGTGCGTTCATCGCCGCCGGCGCGGCCGTGGTGAGCCGGTTCTCCTGGGTCTTCTACCTCTTCGGGGCCTTCCTGATCTACACCGCCTGGGGCCTCGTCAAGCACGGTGAGGACGACGAGGGCGACTACAAGGAGAACGTCATGATCCGGACCGCGCGCCGGATCCTGCCGATGAGCCCGCAGCCCGACGGTGCCAAGCTCACCACCCGGATCAACGGCAAACTCCTGTTCACGCCGATGCTCATCGTGATGATCGCGATCGGCACGACCGACCTGATCTTCGCGCTGGACTCCATCCCGGCGATCTTCGGCCTGACCAAGGAGCCGTACCTGGTCTTCACCGCGAACGTGTTCGCGCTGATGGGTCTGCGGCAGCTGTACTTCCTCCTCGGCGGCCTGCTGGACCGCCTGGTCTACCTGTCGATCGGGCTGGCGGTCGTCCTCGCCTTCATCGGCGTGAAGCTGTTCCTGGAGGCGCTCGCCTCGAACAACGTGCCGTTCATCAACGGCGGAGAGCCGGTGAGCTGGGCGCCGCACGTGCCGATCTACGTCTCGCTCTCCGTGATCATCGGGACGCTCGTCATCGCGACGATAGCCAGCCTCATCAAATCCAACCGGGACGCACGGGCGGAAGCCGCGCTGGCCGCGGCCGCTCAGGCGTCCGGGAAGCCCTCGGCCGACCAGCCCTCGGCTGAGCTGCCTTCGGCGGAGCAGCCGCACCGCGTACGCGGCCAGGGCTGACGCTGCCCGCGGTACGCGGCCGGGGCTAACGGTGTGCCCGCGGCTGACGCCGCGCGCGATGCGCGGCCTGGGCTGACGCCGCGCGCGATGCGCGGCCTGGGTCGACACTGCGCGGGCTACGCGGCCGGGCCGACGCTGCGAGCGGTACGCGGCCCCGGCTGACGCTCCGCGACGCGTCGGCCTGGGTCGACACTGCGCGGGCTACGCTGCGAGCGGTACGAGGTCCCGGCTGACGCTGCGCGCGAATCCGGGCGCGGCTGACGCTTTCGTGATCTCCGGACGCTCAGGCACCTGATCTTGACCTCGTAGGGTGCGTGAGCCTCCGGAGATCGCTTCGGGGCCAGGCGATCAGGGGAGCGAGGCGATCAGGGCGTCAGAGCGTCAGGCGATCAGGGCGTCCGGCGATCAGGGCGTCCGGCGATCAGGGCGTCAGGGAGTCGATCAGGGTCTTCTGGACACGACACGCCGGTCGATCATGGCCGATAGTTCATGATCGCGCGGAAAGCACGGCGCGCGGAAAGCACGGACGCGCGGAAGCAAGGATCGCGCGGAAGCGCGGAAGCGCGGAAGCGCGGAAGCGCGGAAGCG
>JABFYB010000263.1 GCA_013361475.1 Hamadaea sp. | reverse complement strand
CTAGCGTCGCGCGCTGGGTGATCACGGCGACCGGTGGGTACAGGCTCGCCGGGTAATCTGGGGGCCGGAGATCCGGCACGATCCGGGGTAGCCCGTTTCGTCCTGTCTCCGCTGTCCGATACGTGTGGAGGTGGCGAGATGTCCGATCCTGCCAAGGTGCGCCGGCACGCCGAGCGGGTCCGGGAACTGGTGGCGTCAGCGGTGCGGACGCAGATCAAGGACCCGCGACTGGGCATGATCACGATCACCGACGCCCGGTTGACCGCCGATCTGCGCGAAGCCACGATCTTCTACACCGTGCTCGGGGACGCGGAGGCCAAGGCCGGCACCGCCGCCGCCCTGGACAGCGCCAAGGGCATGCTGCGGGGTTCCGTCGGCCGGGCGCTGGGCCTGCGCCACTCGCCGTCGCTGACCTTCGTCCTCGACGACGTCCAGGACCACGTCAAGCACATCGACGACCTGCTCGCCGAGGCGCGCCTGCGTGACCGGGAGGTCCACAAGCTCGCCGAAGGCGCGGCGTACGCCGGTGAGCCCCAGCCTTACAAGGTCGAGGACGAGGACGAGTCCGACGATCTCGAGTTCGACCTCGACGAGGCTGAGGACGCGGCGGCGCGCCGCTGATGGGAGAGATCACCGAGGACCAGTGGGCCGCGGCGACCGGCGCTCTGCGTACGGCCGTCGCGGCCGACGATCCGATCCTGCTCGTCTGCCATGTGACCCCGGATGGCGACGCGCTGGGCAGCATGCTGGCGGTCGGCCAGGCCCTGCGGAAGCTGGGCGCCACCCGGGTCCAGGCGACCTTCCCGGGTCCGTCCGACCTGCCGGCGCCGTTCGTCGCACTGCCCGGGCTCGAGCTGCTGGTCGACTCGCCGGAGGCGCCGGCGCTGATGGTGACGCTGGACGCCGCGGCCGAATCGCGCCTGGGCTCCTATGCCGAGTTGCTGGGTCAGGTGCCGTCGATCGTGCTGGACCACCACGCCAGCTACACCGGCTTCGGTGACCTCCCGCTGGTCGACAGCGGTGCGGCGGCGACCGCCGTCGTGGCGGCCGAGTTGATCGCTCGCCTCGGAGTCCCGTTGGATCGGGGGATCGCCGAGTGCCTCTACATCGGCGTCATCACTGACACCGGCTCGTTCAAGTACGCCCTGACGACCCCGGCCGTGCACCGGCTGGCGGCGGACCTCCTGGAGACGGGGCTCGACCCGGGTGAGATCTCCCGCCGGGTCTTCGACACCCGCCCGTTCGGCGCGGTCAAGCTCTACGGCGAGGTGCTGGGGCGGGCCGTCCTCGAACCGGAGAACCGTCTGGTGTGGAGCACTGCCTCCTTGGCCGACCTCGAACGGCATCAGCAGGCGCCGTACGTTCTCGAAGGGCTCATCGACGGAATTCGCTGCGCGGCCGAGGCCGACGTGGCCTGCCTGCTCAAGCAGGTCGGTCCGGAGGAGTGGTCGGTGTCGATGCGGAGCCGAGGCTCGGCCGACGTCAGCCGGGTCGCGGTGGCCCTCGGCGGCGGTGGTCATCGGGCGGCGGCCGGCTTCACCGGACGCGGGACGCCCGCGGAGATCATGGACCGGATCAGGGACGCATTAGGGGAATAAAACCCTCCCTCGGTCCGGGTGAACCAGCCACAATCGAGTCATGGATCACCCGGAACTTGCCGTTCCGAGCGCGCCGGCCTGGACGCGCCCGGCCGTCATGCTGCCGATCTTCGCGTTCCTGTCGCTCCTGGGCGGCCTGCTCCCGTCCTTCTCCCTCGAAGCCAACGTCTACGTCTTCACCCTCGGCGCGGTGATGATGTACCTCGGGCTGAGCCAGCGTGTCCCGCGCAAGGCCGCCCCGCGCCGCCTCCCCCGGGGACTCGCCTGGTGGCTCCTGCCGGTCGGAGTGTTCGTCGTGTTCGAACTGAGCACGTTCGCGATCGGCGACGACAAGAACTACCCGACGCTGTCGCTCCTGGCCGATCCGTTGCTGGACGACTACCTGCCGCGCGCGATCTTCTACTTCGGATGGCTGGCCGGCTTCTGGGGGCTGGTACGCCGATGAGAATGCTCGCCATCGCCGGGTTCATCCTCGCCGGGCTGCTCGTCCTCGCCGTCGAATGGGCGGCTCGGCGTACGTCGCGGATTCCGACGCTGGGCGACCTGGCCGCCGTCGTCATGACCCACGAGGTCGGCCGCATCCCGGTCGGGCGGATCGCCGTCTTCGGCTTCTGGTGGTGGGTCGGCTGGCACTTCCTGGCCCGCTAGCGGGCCAGGAACAG
>JABFYB010000010.1 GCA_013361475.1 Hamadaea sp. | reverse complement strand
GCCGTCGTTGCCGCCGAGGTCGGTCACCGAGAACTCCGACCCCGCCGGGGTGAAGTGGAACGTGCCGCAGTTGTTGATGCCGACCGCGCCGACGTTGCGGGCGTCCACGTTGGAGAAGGTGGCCGACCCCGCGACCCGGGCGCTGAGCACCGAGGTCCCCGTGCCGTCCACGCGGATGTCGGCGAAGTGGACGTTCGAGACGCCGTACAGGTCCTTCACCGGCCAGTCGCTGACCAGCATGATCGCGTTGTACGTGCTGTCCAGGTAGTGGTCGCCGGTGACCCGGATGTCGGCGTCGATGCTCTTGTCGAGCGCGTAGATCCAGATCGCGCCCAACCCGATGTTCCAGTTCAGTTCGTACGTCCCCGCGCGTACCACTGTGTTGTCGGTGATCGACAGGCGGCCGGCGAACGCGGTGGCGTTGAACCGCGAGCCCACGTGCAGACCGCTGCCCTCGCGCAGCGGGTCGGCCACGAGGTTGCCCACGACGGCGTTGTCCGTGCCGCCGTAGATCGCGATGCCGTTGGCGAGCGTCGGCGTCTGGACGGTGTTGCGGCTGAAGGTGTTGCGCGCGTTGGCCGTCGTCTCGGACCACATCGCCAGACCGTCGTCGCCGGTGTTGCGGACGAAGTTGTTCGTCGCGACCGAGTCGGTGACGCCGACGTGGAAGTTGAGGCCGTCGGCGATCTGGTCGGCGATGACGTTGTCGCGGACCGTCACGTTGCTCATCGGCCCGTCGAACCAGAGGCCGACCTTGGTGTGGTGGATGTAGAGGCCGCTGATCGTCGAGTCGCTCATCGCGCCGCCCACGCCGTTGACCTGGTCGGTGTCGATACGCTCGCGAACGTCGCCCTCGATGGTGAAGCCGGACAGGTGCACGTTGCGGCTGCCCCCGGCGGACGCGTCCTTGCCGTAGAAGCCGACTCCCGTGTGGACGGAGCCGTCCGGCGCGGGCTCGGACAGCGCCACCTCGTGACCCTTGACGATGGTGTACCAGCTGCCGGCGCCCTCGATGGTCACGTCGTCGACGACGATGTGCCGGTTGACCTGGTACGTGCCCGGCGGGATGTACACCTTCAGGCCTTTGCGCTTCGCGTACGCGATGGCGCGGTCGAACGCGTCGGCGGACTCCCGGCGGCCGGTCGGGTCGGCCCCGAACAGCAGGACGTTGGCCGCCTTGAGAACGACGTGCGGCAGCCCGACCAGCTCCGAGTCCAGCAGGTCGATGACGGTCCACGCGGCGTTCGTGCCGGCCGGGGCGGTGAGCCGGATCTTGCTTCCGGCCGGGTACGCCTTGCCGAGCAGCAGGCGCTGCTCGTCGTAGAAGTGCATGGGACGGAACGGAGTGGTGATGACCGGCTTCGGTTCGGTGTACGCCGGCACGCAGCCGCACTCGGTGATCCACCAGTCCTCGTGCAGCAGTCCCGCGGTGGGGTCGTTGCTGAACGGGTACTGGTTGTAGAGCCACGAGTACTGCGAGGTCAGCGTCATCGTGCGCTTGTTCTTGCCGTTCACCGTGACGTCCAGCGGAGCGGTGATCCCGCCGCCGGTCGGGGCGTCCGGGATGCTGTAGCGGACGGTGAGGGCGTTGGCCGTCGCCGGCAGCGTGAACTCGACGTACTGCCCGGGAGCCAGTTGGACCGCTGTCCGCCCGGAGGCCTCCGCGGGCAGCGTGTACGCCTGCCGATTCGGGCCGATGACGGTGCCGGTGGTGGCGGCGTTCTCCGCTTCCTGCTCGGCGAACGGGACCGCCGCGCCGCGTCCGGCGACCAGGGCCGGGTCGAGCGCGGCCCGCGTGACCACGGGACCGTTCGCCGCGGCGGCGGGGGACGCGCCGACGACCCCGCTCGCGACCAGTGCGCCGGTCGCGAGGAGGGCGAGGGCTTTCTTCCTGTGCATAGACCGCTCTCTTCCGGGGCTGGGGATAGAGACTGGCCTACGGTAAGACTCGCGTACGCGGCGAGACAATAGCCGATCAGTTGATGAAACTTCTGGCGTAAGTCAGTGCAAGAAGTTGACTCACTCCCACCGCTGGGCGTTCGTGTCGTCCAGATCGTCGTCCGGTACGACACAGAAGAGCAGGCCGGCGGGGTCCTGCATGATCCACCATGGACCGGACGGGCGTACGCGACGGGCGCCCAGCGCCTCGAGCCGGGTCACCTCCGCCTCCACATCGGTCGCGTGAATGTCGAGGTGTACGCGAGCCGCCCCGTCGCCGAGTCGCTGCACGAGCAGGCCGAGCCCGTCGGGGGTCAGCTTCGTGCCGCTGAAGTCCGGAAACCGTTGGAACACCGGCAGGTCGCGGCCGATCGCGCCGGACCAGAAGGCGGCCTCGGCGTCGTGGGACTCCGGCGGGGCGTCGATGACGATCTGCGAGATGCGGCTGTAGTGCGCCACGTTTCCCCCTGGTGGACGAGGTATCGGTCGAGAGTCGAACGCTACGGCAGATCGGGGTTGACGCGCGTGCTCGTGTGGCGGATAGTGGAGCTATCCGATAATGGAAAGTGCCACTATCCGGCACCTATGACCGGGAGTCGTCATGTCCCGCCTGATCCGCCTCCACCCGCCACTGATGATCACCGCCTTGCTGATGGCCGCCCTCACCGTCTGGTGCCTCGTCGGACTCGGCGTCGACGACCGCATGCTGCTGGGCGTACCGATCTGGCTGAAGCCGCTGAAGTTCGCCGTCAGCGTCATGATCTATTCGGTCACCCTCGCCTGGCTGATCTCGCTGCTGACCAAGCGCCGGCTCGCCTCGGCGATGGGCACCGTCATCGCGGTCACCGCGCTGGCCGAGATGGCCGCGATCGTCGGCCAGGCCGCCCGCGGCCACCGCAGCCACTTCAACTTCGCGACCACTCTGGACGGCGCGCTGTTCATGCTGATGGCGGTCAGCATCGTCGTGCTCTGGCTCGCCACCGCGGTCGTCGCCGTCCAGCTCATCCGGCAACGGATCGGCGACCGGCCGGCGGCGTACGCGATCCGCGCGGGCATCCTCGTCGCGATCGCCGGGCTCGCCGAAGGCTTCTTCATGACCCGCCCGAAGCCGGGCCAGGTCGAGGCGGCGACCAACGGCGGCGAACGCATCTTCGGCGCGCACTCGATCGGAGTCGCCGACGGCGGGGACGGGCTGCCCTTCGTCAACTGGAGCACGGTAGGCGGCGATCTCCGCGTCGGCCACTTCATCGGCATGCACGCCCTGCAGGCGCTGCCGCTGTTCGCGCTGGCCCTGACCCTGCTCGCCCGGCGCTTCGGCCGGCTGGCCGACGACCGGACCCGGGCGCGGCTCGTGCTGACCGCCGCGACGGCGTACGCCGGACTGACCGCGCTGGTCACCTGGCAGGCCCTGCGCGGGCAGTCGGTCGTCCACCCGGACACCCTGACCTGGGCGGCCGCCGGGGTCCTGGGCGTCGTCGTCCTCGCCGGGATCGGCTGGGCCCTGCGACGCCCGGCCGAGCGCGGTCTTCCGATGAACGTGGCGGCCGTCCGGTGACCTGGTTCGCGATCGCCTTCCCGCTCACCGTCCCGTTCTGGGCGCTGATGATCCTGCTGCCGAAGTGGGGCCGGACCAGCCGGATCATCGCCTCACCGCTGATCGTGCTGCCGGTCCTGGTCGCCTACTTCGGCGCCGTCGCCCCGATCCTGCCCGACTTCGCCGCCGAGATGCTGAACCCCGACCTCGACGGCGTACGCACGCTGCTCAGCAGCGACGCGGGCACCTCGGCGGTGTGGGCGCAGGTGCTCGCCTGGGACCTGTTCATCGGGCGCTGGATGTATCTGGACAGCCGCGAGCGGAACATCCCGGCACTGATCATGTCGCCGCTGCTGGTCCTGACGATCCTGCTCTCGCCGTTCGCCGTCGTGATCTACCTCGGCCTGCGGACGTTCTACGGCAAGGCCGTGCCTGAGACCACAAAAAGGGCTAGCTGAGCTCGCCCTCCAGCAACCCCATCGCGATCTTGTCGTACCACCGGCCGTCCCGGCGGAACGCGTCCCGGAGTCGTCCCTCCTCGACGAACCCGACCTTCGCGTACACCCGCCGGGCGGCCTCGTTCGCCTCGACGACGGTCAGCCCGATCCGGTGCAGCCGCATCGTGTCGAATCCGTAGCGGCAGATCGTCCGCATCGCGTCGGTGGCGTACCCCCGGCCCCAGTAGTCCTTCTCGCCGAGGTAGATGTCCAGCTCGGCCGAGCCCACCGCCGCGTCGGTGTCCCGCAACTGCACCAGCCCGATGAGCTTGCCGTCGGCGAGCACCTCGACCGCGTAGAGGACGTGGGCGAAGCTGTTCGCCTGGGCGTCGGCCAGGCCGCGGCGCGCCCGGTCGAGCGAGTTCACGTAGTACTGATCCATCCATCGCATGACCGCCGGATCGTGGTTCCAGCGCCACAACGCGTCGGCTTCTTCCGGCTCGAAGGCGCGTAGCCGGATCAACTCCCCTGTGATCACCTAATCTTCCTAGCATGAGCTACGACGTGATCTTCGCTCGGCTGGCAGCGGGCCAGAGCTGGGCGGACTTCCTGGACGCCGAGCCCGTCGGCGACGACGCCCCGGTCGACCCGGCGACATGGCGGCGGATCGTCGGCCGCGTCCGCGAGATCCTGCCCGGCGCGACCGAGTCCGGCGACGAGCTCGATCACGAGGAGACCGCGATCCAGCTCGTCTGCCAGGCCGACACCGCGCAGCTCCACGTGCCGTACTGGTACACCGGCGAGGCCGCCCGCCGGATGGTCACGCTGCTCTACCGGGTCGCCGCGGTGGTCACGGAGGAGACGGGGATGATCGGCTTCGACCCCCAGGTCGAGGCGCCGGTCATTGACCAGCGCATCGACGACGCGGTCGCGGCCTTCGACAGCGTCGCCGCCGCCTTCGCCCGCGGCTAGGCTCCGCGCGCCAGCCGGTTCTCGTGCACGCGCAGGCTCGCCGTCGCCACCTCCAGAAGCGGCGTTGATACGCCGAAAGCCCTGGCCCGAGCCGTGAGGTCGCCGAGGATCTGCTCGGCTTCGGTCGGCTGACCGGCGATGAGGTCGCGATAGAGGGAAGCCGTGTCTGTCGAGCCCGGCCGGGACACGAACGCCAGCACGTTCTCCAGCGCGGGGCGTGGCATCGGGTGCCCGGCGGCCTCGGCGACCTGTGCGGCCTCGACGGCGAGCTGCGCGCCGAGCTGGGCCGCGCCGGCGTCGACCGCCTCGCCGACGGTGCCGCGTACCAGGGTGTTGAGGGCGCCGAGCGTGCTGATGAACACCCACTTGTGCCACATCGCCGTCATGATGTCGGGCGAGACGGCGAAGTCGAAGCCCGCCTCGGACAGGACTTCCTCGATCCGCCGCACCCGATCGGAGACGCCGCCCGCCGGTTCGCCGACCGTCATGTCGGCCAACGGCGCGAGCTGCACGATCTCGCCCTCCGCGCCGATGGTCGTGAGGACCCGGACGACCCCGCCGAGCACCACGTCCGACCCGTACGCCTTGGTCAGCGCGTCCAGGTGGGCCAGTCCGTTGAGGAACGGCACCACCGCCGTACGCGGCCCGACCGCCGCCGCGGTGTCCTCGATGGCCTGCGGCAACGTCGTGGCCTTCACCGACATCAGCACGATGTCGTAGTGGCCGGCCAGCTCCGGCGCGGTGACGAGGTTGGGGGTCACGACCGTCTCCCGGCCGAGCCCGACGATCCGCAGACCGCGGTCGCGCAGCAGCTCGGCTCGTCGCGGCCGGACCAGGAAGGTGACGTCCCGCCCGGCCTCGTGCAGCCGCGCCCCGAAGTATCCGCCGGTCGCACCGGCTCCCACGACAAGAATCCGCATGGCGCGGACGTTACCAGTTGAACCGGTAACCGGGCTATGCTGTGTGACATGATCGCGGAGGAGGCGGCGTTCCGGTTCGTCGCCGGACGGCCGTCGGTGGACTTCACCGGCACGCTCGGCAAGCGTTGGCGGGATCCGCCCGTCGAGCGGATCCCCGACGCGGCCACGCTCGGGCGATGGTTCGCCGAATCCGGTCTGACGGACGCACCCGTGGCGGTGACGACAACGGCTTTGCGTCAGGCGTACCCCTTGCGCGAAGCGCTCTATCGCCTGATGCGCGCGCCGGTGTTCGGCGAGCGACCCACGCGGGCCGACCTGGAGCTGGTGAACCACTGGGCCGCGTGCACCCCGCCGGCTCTCGCCCTGCGCGCGGATCTAACCGCGCGGCTGGTCGAGCCGACCGCCGAGCAGCTATTCGCGTTGCTGGCCCGCGACGGCGTCGACCTCCTCGGCGGGCCGCAGGGCGAGCGGTTGCGTGAGTGCTCCAGTGAGACCTGCACGCTGCTCTATCTGGACACGTCCCGGGCGGGCAGCCGGCGCTGGTGCTCGATGGAGCTCTGCGGCAGCCGCGACAAGATGACACGTTACCGTCGTCGCGCCGCGGCTGCCGAGCCCTAGAGCGCGGCCCTGACCGCGGTCGCCATCGCCTGCTCGCCACCGGCGTTCGGGTGGAACGGCGCGGCGGCCACCGTCGGAATGAGACCTTCGACCCAGCGCGTCCCGCTGGACTTGCAGACGTCATGGCCGATGGTCGGGGTGTAGGTGTCCACATAAGACGCGCCGTTGGCGCCCGCGGTGGTACGCAACATCGAGTTCAGCGACTTCTCGGTGCTGCGCAGGTAAGGCACGTCGCCGAAGGCGAGCGGGACCGCTGGGAAGCAGCCGTATCCGCTGTCCGGGACGATGACCGGGTAGCCGACGACCACCACGCGGGAGTTGGGCGCGGCCTGGTGCACCGCTTGCAGGACGGCCGCCACCTTGCTCGCGGTCGCGGTGATCCGGGTCAGCAGCTGATCGGTCCCGCCCGCGGTGTACTTGTCCTTGCACGGGCTGCCGAACGGCTTGGCGTAGCCGGCACTCACGCAGTCCTCGATGATGCCCGAGAAGCCGATGTCGTTGCCGCCGATGCCCACGGTCACCAGCGCGGTGTCGGCGGTGACGGCGGCGAGCTGGGCCGGGACGGTGATGCCGAGCTGGCCCTCGCTCGGGTTCAGGATGTCGCCGGTGGTCGCACCGCCGCAGCTGACGTCGGTGAACGCGGACGAGCCGATCGCGCTCAGGACCAGATGCGGATAGTTCCGATCCGACCGTACGCAGTTCAAGTCGACCTGCGTCGGGATGAGGGGACCGGACGTGAACGAGTCGCCGAGCGCGACGTACTTGCCGGTCGGGGCGGCGGCGCTCGCCGGGGTGGCAATGGGAAGGGTGACCAGGGCGGCTACTGCGGCCGCGGCGGCCAGGAGGGATGTGCGCGGGAGACTCATGGACTCCTCCGGGGGACGGTTGTTACCGGGCGGTACGCGCGATTGTCCCCACGGCAGTTATTGATGTCAATACATCCCGACGTCGTCGGGGGAGGGATCCGGGATGACGCGCGATCCGGTGCGGCGGAAGGGGGGCGTCATCCCGGAAGTCGTGCGGGGCGCTAGACCCGGGTGACCCGGACGGCGTCGGCGATCACGTAGCCCGCGGCGCTGGTCCACCGGCTGACGCCGACGGCGTTGTAGTCGCCCGCGGCCATGGCGAAGGTCCCGAGCGAACGCCACGCGCCGCCGCCCGTGGACTGGTCGACGGTGATCGTCTGGTTGCCCGACGAGGTCACGACGACGTGCGGCGTGGCCGTGTTGTAGCCCGCGACACCCGGGTGCCAGACCTCGACCTTGTAGGTGCCCGCCTCCGGGATGTTCACCTTGAACCAGGCGGCGTCGCTGGCGAGCACGGGGTCGGCGTAGCGGTAGTCGGCTCCGTAGCGCTGCGTGGAGTAGGTCGAGGTGCCCCAGTTCGCGCTCGCGGTGAACCGGCCCGCGGTCGCGTTGTCCACGATGGTGCTGTAGCTGGTCGTCTTCGTCGGCAGCCCGAGGAAGGTGGCGATGCCCTTGGCGTGCCCACGCGCGTCGGCGGTCAGGAAGGCCGCGTTCTTCAACAGGTTCGCGTCGGCCACCGTGTCGATGAACAGGTTCTCCGTGAGGATCGCCGGCATCGTCGTCTCCCGCAGCACGTGGAAGTTGGCGGTCTTCTGGCCGCGGTCGGTGACGGCGGCGACCGACCGCATCCCGGCCAACGCGTTCGAGTGCATCGCGTTGTGCAGAGACTGCGTCGCGGCGTCGGTGGTGAGATAGCGGTAGCTCTCGAAGCCGGTGCCACCGCCGGAGTTGATGTGGACACTGATGAAGATGTCCGCACCCCACGCGTTGGCGTCGTCCGTACGCTGCTGGAGGCTCACCGTCGCGTCGGTCGTGCGGGACATGCGTACGTCGACCCCGGAGTAGGTCGCCAACAGGATGTCGCGGACCTGCAGCGCGATGTTGAGGGTCAGCGCCTTCTCCTGCAGGCCGTTGCCGACCGCCCCGGAATCGGTGCCGCCGTGGCCGGGGTCGATGTAGACCTTCTTGTTGGCGGCGAACGCCGGCACTCCCACCCACGGGGTGAGGGCGGCGCCGGCGGCCGCAGCGAGGAGCGCGCGTCGCCGGATGGGGTGACTGCTCATGGAGGACCTTTCGGCTGAGGGATACCTCGGGCATCGAAATACTCAGCCTCGTCAAACCGCTCTGTCAAGGCTTCACGGGCCTTCACATGGGGTCGTGATTTCTTCACCGGCCGCTGGTTGTTCGCAAGCCGGTCGGTCGCCCGAGGAAGCGCGCCACATCAGCTGCCTCCTCGGCCAACGCGTTCTGTCTGGAGTGGACTGTGCGGTCGAACGCCTCGACGTGCAGCTCCTTCGCCGTCATCCGCCACCGGCCGACGATCCGCCCGTCCACCACCACCGTCGGATGAAGCACTCCACCGCCCGCCTGGATGCGGTGGGCGTACGCCGGATCCAGCATCAGCGACCGGTCGCGATAGCCCAGCAGATACGTGTCGTACGCCCCCAGGAGTCGCAGCCCGCTTCCGCCGGGCTCGTCCAGCTGTGCTGACTCTTCCGACTGTGTCGACTCTTCCATCCGCGCGGCCTGGAACTTCTGCCGGACGGTGGTGATCGGCAGACCGGACCACGCCGCGAAGTCCTCCGCCGTCGCCGGGCCGAACGCCTGCTGATACCGCCGGGCCAGTTCCACCAGCGGATCGGTCGGCGGCGTCGCCTTCGGCGCCCACTCGTCGAGCAGGACGTACCCTGGCTCGTCCTTGGCGAGGTCCGGCCCTCGGCAGATCAGCCCCCTTCCGGCCGCGTACGCCATCAGGTGCGGAACCGCTTGCCCCCGCAGATCCAGCTCGAGCTCCGCCACGATCTCCGCCCGGCTGAGCGCCCGGCCGCGCAGGATGCCGGGCAGCCTCGCCATCGCCGTCTCGCAGATGCGATCGTCGAGACCGAGCTGCGCCCGCCGTCCCCGGCCGGCCGCGACGTTTCTGGGCCCGAACACGC
Organism: Hamadaea sp.; assembly: GCA_013361475.1. Lineage (GTDB taxonomy): Bacteria > Actinomycetota > Actinomycetes > Mycobacteriales > Micromonosporaceae > Hamadaea. The sequence goes on along the minus strand of JABFYB010000010.1, from coordinate 252 downwards.
TCACCATCCAGCGCACGTCTACGGCCGGAACGAGGTGCAGCGTTCCCCGCATCAGCCAAGTCCTCGCCAGCTTCCCCGGCTCCGCGCAGCCTTCGCGTACGCGGTCGGCGGTGAGCCCGCGCGTCCGAGCCCGCACCGCCAGCCGCATCGCGGCAGTGTCCTGCGCCTGCAGGCCGGCCAGCCGCCCGGCCACGTCGGCGACGGTGCTGTCGGCCCGTTCCGCCAGCCCCTGAGCGGCGTACCGGCGTCGCA
>JABFYB010000650.1 GCA_013361475.1 Hamadaea sp. | reverse complement strand
GCCGTCGGCGCGGGACCGCTGCCGAGCGCGGTGGGCAGCGCGGCAGCCAGCGCAGACGCGGCCGGCCGTCGGTTCGGGTCGGCGGACAGACAAGCCGTCGTGAGCGCGGCCAGCCGAGGGGGCACCCGGTCGATCGGCGGGATCTCCGCCGGAGCCGCCGCGAATGCCTCCTGCCAGTCGGCGTACGCCCGCGGCGGCCGGCCGGTCAGCATCTCGTAGAGCACGACACCGAGCGAGTAGACGTCGGCGGCCGGCGTCGCGGCGCCTGGTCGCAGCCGTTCCGGCGCGGTGTAGGTGGGCGTGCCGATGAGCCGTCCGCCGTCGGAGTCCCGGCCGTTGGCCAACGTGGCGATCCCGAAGTCGAGGATCTTCACCCCGGCCGCCGTCAGCATGATGTTGCCCGGCTTGACGTCGCGGTGCACCACGCCGAGCCGGTGCGCCTCGGCCAGCCCCGACGCGACCTGGGCGGCGATCGCCGCGGCCTCCGGCGGCGGCAGCGGCCCCGACCGCAGCCGGTCGGCCAGTGTCACGCCCTCGACGAACTCCATGACCAGGTAGGGGACGTGCCCGGTGGACGTGGGCACCTCGCCGTAGTCGTGCACCTGGGCGACGTTCGGGTGGGCGATCCGGGCGATCGCGCGGGCCTCCCGCAGCGTCGCCTGCCACAACGTCGGATCGGCGGCCAGCGACGAGTCGAGCGCCTTGACCGCGACCGGGCGGCCGAGCACGCCGTCGGTCGCCCGCCACACCTCCGACATGCCGCCCCGGCCGATCAGCTCCCGCAGGGTGAACCGGTCGTGAATCCGTTGGCCTGGGCTGAACGCGGACATGCCGGACAGTCTGCCCGGCCCGCCGACGTCCGCGCCACTCGGCCGGTCACAACGTAAGCGCGGTCTCCACCGCCCAGTCGACCGCTGCGGCGATATCGACCACGGGGTAGCGGACCGCCCGGATCGTCCGGTCCTCGTCGATCACCAGGATCAGCCGCTTCAGCCGGTGCCGCTCGCCCGCGCGGAACACGGGCAGGCGCAAGGCCGCGGCCAGCCCGAGGTCGACGTCGCTCAGCAGGCTGAAGGGGATGCCCTCGGCCGTGGCGAAGGCCCGCTGCTCGTCCGGCCGCTGCGTGCTCACCCCGCGCACCGCGATCCCCGCTGTCGCCAAGCGGGGATACGCCTTGAGGAACAGCCGGTTCTCGAGAGTGCAGCCCACCGCACCGGGTATCTCGGACCATCCGGACGGCAGGGGAGTGGGGGCGCCCGTCGCCGGATAGGTGAACAGCACGGCCGGTCCGGCCAGGGCGTCGACCGTGCCGCCGTCGGCGCTCGGCAGCCGAACCACCGGCGTCGTCTGCCCGGTCAGCTCGCGTACGCGGTGAGCGGTGGCGGACTCGTCGGAGTCGACGGCGGTCAGCGAGCCGTCGCCGAGCAGCCAGCGGTCGCCCCAGTCCTGCAGCGCGACGACCACCCCGATCAGCTCACGACCCGCCTCGGTCAGCTCGTACGCGTACCGCACGGGCCCGGTCTGGTAGGGCTCCCGCCGCAGGACCCCGTCGGCGATGAGCCCGGTGAGGCGTTCGGTGAGGACCTTCCGGGAGATGCCGAGTTCGGCGACGAGGTCGTCGAACCGCTGGTGGCCGCGCGCGATGTCCCGCAGGATGAGCACACTCCACCCATCGCCGAGGACATTGACCGTTTGGGCGACCCCACATGACGGATCGGGGGACCAAGTGTTGCGCGGCATGTCACCTCCGGGCGCGATGAGTGGGTTCCTGCGGGGAACCTACCGCACTCGGCGGAGGCGGCGACAGCAGGCGGCCGGTCTGACGCCCGCTGACCGGGGCGGACGGCATGTGTAACGGTCTTGTGACGATGCTCCGAGGGTGACAACTGACCCGGGATTCAGCCACTTTCCACTGTAGGCATCCATCTGTCCTGCGCAGACGGTGCGTGAACCTAGTCATCGATCAGTCGCGCCCGCTGAACGTTCAGTGATGATCACGAGATCATTCTTCGGCTGATTCGTGATTGTTCCGTTACTCAAAACTCCGAAGCTGAGCGTTAGCTTTGCGCAAGAACGCGGGGGGCGCGGCTGTCAACGGGATATTCCGTGGTCGCTGGCTGCACATCGGCTGGAGGTACTCCGTGGAACCAGTGATCACTGGGACCGAAACGCTCGTCGAGCCCGCGACCGGGGACACGTCCCCGGTGAAGTCGGGTTCGGGTGTGAGCAGGTCGCCCACCCGGATCGCGCTGGAGCGGCTGCG
>JABFYB010000535.1 GCA_013361475.1 Hamadaea sp. | reverse complement strand
GGAGCCTCGGCGGTGACGATGGTGTCGTCGCCGGGACCGCCGTCCACGTACGCCGGACCGGTGCCGGTGCGGATCTGGTCCTTGCCGTCCGAGCCGAAGACGACGGCGGTCTTGTCGAACGGGGACGCGGTGCCGTTGCCGGACGGGTCGCCGTCACCGAGGAAGATCACCGACATCGCGGTCTTGTCGGCGTCGCTGACCGAGTAGCCCCGGCCGTCGACGACCACCCGCTTCAGGTTCGGGTCCAGGAACTGCTGTGTACGCCCCAGCGCCTCGACCGCGAATCCGTCGAAGTCGTCGCTGCCGCCCGGCTCGTTGGCGTCGGCGTAGTGCAACGCGTACACCTTGACCACGTCACCGGGGTAGGTGCCGGCGGTGTTGTCCCAGGCGGAGTGCCCGCGCTGGGCCGACTTGCCGAACTTGCCCGCGAAGACCACGAGGGTGTCCCCGCTGACCCCGCCCAGCTCGGGCGGTGGCGGCGAACAGTCGGGCTGGGCGCGGAAGTCCAGCAGGACCGCGTTGACCAGCGTGAAGCTCCACGTCTTGGAGAACAGGAACAGATCGATGGTGATGTAGACCCGCAGGAACACCGACAACTGGCCGCTGGTGGTGAACAGGCAGATCGGGTTGGTCAGCAGCGCCTGCAGGAATTCGCTGAGGCGGAACTTCCCGTCGTTGTCCGGGTCGTTCCAGGCGAACCCGACCGTCAGGCGTACGCCGCCCTCGATGCCGGCCTTGACGATGAGCAAGGTGACCTCGGCTCCCGCCGCGATCTCCCCACGCAGGGTCACGACCGGGACGGTCACGCCGTTGGCGTCGGTCGTCTTGAAGTACAGCCCGTCGAGCAGGCTCACCGCGTTGACCGCGGTGCCGTTGGTCGCCGCCTCGATCGCGTGCCGGATCCCCTTGGTGTCCAGCCCGGCGATGAAGCGGGCGGTCACCGAGGCGCTGCCGGACAGCGTGATCATCACCGGCGGCGGCGCGTACACCGGGCCGAACGACTGCCGCCAGGAGAAGCCGAGCTCCAGCGGGCCGGAGTCGAACCCGACCAGCTCGACGTCCTGGCCCAGCAGCAGGCCGAACAGCGACCCGGGGTTGTCGAAGATCGGGAAGGTGAAGCCGATCTTCGCCGCGTTGCTCTTCTGGCCGGCCGGGGCGTCGAACAGCTTCGCGCCGTTGGACGCTCCGTCTACCTTGGACTTGACCTCTTGCGCGCTGACCGGCTGCGGGTTGTCGATCAGACTCGCCGCCGACGCCGGGGACGCCAGGGTCGTCAGGGCCTTCGCCGGGTTGACGAAGAAGGCGCCGAGCGGAATCTTGCAGCTCGTCGTGCAGTCGGGAACGTGGTTGATGAAGTCGATCACCGCCCGGACGGTGTCCACGAACTCCAGGTTCGGGCCGCCGTTGAGGGTGCTGAACGTCTTCGCCAGCCAGATCAGGGTGATGTCGGGCCCACCGGCCGCCTTGGAGAGGTCGGACAGGACCGGGATCGGGGCGTACAGGGTGTCGATGACCGGCTGGAGCGGCCCGGTCACGGACTTCACCTTGTCCAGGACCGGCTTCAGGATCTTGCTGAAGAACGCGCCCGCGTCCAGGGCGATGTCGGAGAACTCGATGTTCAGGTTCCCCGGCACCAGCTCGCCGGTGTGGTTGCTGATCCCCCAGCCCAGCTTGAACCGGGCGCTGATGCCCGGCAACGCCGAGCCGACCTCCGTGCTCGGATCGACCTTGGCGGTGAGCTGCCAGTCGATGGCGATCGTCGCGGTGAGGTTGGTCTTCATCAGCGAGCCGAGGTCGCCCAGCTCGGCCAGGGTCAGCTTGGCGTTCGCGTCGGCGGTGCACGGGCTCGCCGTGAAGCAGCTCTCCTCGCCCGCCGAACCCTTCAGGTCGATCGCGAAGTACGCACTCGCCAGCGGCGCGGCCGACTTCTTCTCGGCGAGCACCTGGATGAAGGCGAGCTGCGCCTCCAGGTCGTCGGCGTCGAACTTGGCGCCGATCTGCAGCTCGGGCGACAGGTCGTTGCCCGAGTGCGTGGCCACGTAGAAGCCCTCGGTCCGGTCGAGGACCAGGTCGAGGTGCAGCTTCCAGCCGAGCGCCACGTGCACGCCGCCGGTGTCGCCCTTCTTCGCCTTCAGCGCCAGCCCAGGTACGCCCAGATCCAGCGGGACGTCGGTGCCCAGGCAGTCCGATCCGGCGCAGCCGTCCACAGCGGACGGAGAGCCGCGCTGCGTGGTGAGCTGGATGCGGACGGACTGCACCTCGGCGAGCGAGCAGGGTTCCGCTACGCCTTGACGGCACGCGACGTCGACGGCGAGCGCCGGGTCGAGTTGCTGCATCGCGGCGGTCAACGCGGTGTCCAGGCCGTCGCTGTTGGCGGGCGCGTTGGCGAGCACCGGGCCGATGGCCGCCTTGATGTCCTCGCGCAACTGGTGGATGAAGCGCTGCCCTTGCTGGAGATCGTCACCGACCAACGGCAGTTTGCCGTCGAAGCTCGCCAGCCGGAGCGCCTCCTCCAGTTTGGCCAGGTAGCCGTCGATGCCGACGTTGAAGTCGGTCAGCTTCAGCACCAGGCTCTGCAGGCAGGGCCCGAGGTCGGGCAGCTGCGGCGTCAGGTCGAAGTCCTTGGTCGCCGTCAGCGACAGCACGTTGCTGCCCGCCGGCGGGTCACAGTCGTTCAGGAAGATGGGCGCCCGGGCGCACAGCGCGACGTTCGCGCCGCCGATTCCGCTGCCGCAGTCCACGCCGTCGGTGGTCAGCTCCGGGCTGAGGCCGAGGAAGCCGTCCAGCACGGGCTTGTCCTCGTCCCCGCCGGTCGTCAGGCCGACCTTCAGGTTGCCCTGGACGCTCGCGTAGTCGCCCGGCTTGCCGAGGTCCAGCGCCAACGGGCCGACCCGGGCGGCCAGCGCCACCTGGTCGGCCGCGACCGACACGGTCACGCCGGCGTGCGAGGAGTGGTCGAGCAGCGGGGCCGCGTCCAGCGTCAACGGCAGCAGCAGGCCGAGGCTGGCCTCGCCGGTGACGTCCAGCGCGACCGTCCCCGACGAGTCGAGGCTGACCAGGTCGCCCGCACCCGACCAGGCGAAGGTCAGCGGCGTACCGGTGTGGAACTTGCGCTTCCAGTCCAGCCCGATACGCAGGTACGGGCCACCCTCCCGCTGATCGAGGGCGAAGCTCAGGCCGCTGCCTTCGCCGATGGTCTTGTTGACCATGTCGAGCGCGTCCTGCAGGGTCTCCGGCGGATTGGCCAGCAGCCGGTCGACCGCCTCGGCCAGTTCCGGGCGGACGGCGTACGCGGCCCCGGCCTCCGGCGTCGCCGACCCGGCCGCCGCGATCCGCAGGGTCTGGTCGTCGACGACGTCGAGAATCCGGTACGCCTTCGTCCCGATGACGACGGTGCGGTCCTTGAGACGCAGCGGGAACTTGGAGGTCGCGTCCCGGCTGGTGTCCTTCAGCAGGAAGTTCGAGTTCTCGGCGGTGTAGCTGACCGAGGTGCCGACGCCGCTCTCGTCGCTGCCCATCATCTCCCGGGGCGACTTGCCGAGCAGCGGGATCTTCTGGTCCATGATGCCGCTGCCGCCGTTGGCCGCGGCCAGCGCCTGGTTGATCAGCTTGATCGCCTCGACGACCGTCCCGAACAGCGCGTTCGGGTCGTCGGGGTTGAAGTCGAGCGAGTAGAGCCCGTCGAGGTTGGTCGCGTTGATCACCGGATCGCCGCCGGCGGTCTGGCTGAACGTCGCGCTGATGCCCTCGCCGAGGACGCCGGTGTCGCCCGGCACGGTCAGCCGCACGGATCCGCTGGTGCGTACCGACGAGGTGACGTCGAGCAGGCCGGCCGGATCCGACTGGAGCCTCTGGAACAGCGCGCCCAGGCTGAGATCCTGCGCCTGCTTGAACTTCACGCTCAGCATGGCGGGCGCGGCGGCGGCCTTGCCGACGGCGAGCGAGCCGTTCACGCGTACCTTGAGGAAGCCGACCTTGGTGTAGAAGTCGATCGCCGAGGTGATCGGGAAGTCGGCGGTGAACAGCGGAGTGTTCGGGTCGGTCCGCAGCAGCACCCGGTCGGCGTTCGCGGTGGCGTCGCCGACGTTGTCCCGCAGGTCGAGGACCAGCGTGATCGCGGCGGTGTAGGCCGGCTTGACCTGCGCCAGGCTCGCCTGCGCGTTCGCCGTACGCAGACCAGTCTTCTTGCCGTCGTCCAGCGTCTGGGTGAACGAGTCGCCGAGTTGCACAGCGCCGATGTGCGGGTCGGAACTGCTGATGACCCAGCTGCTGTCGTCACCGGGACGGCCGCCGATCCACTCGCCGGTCAGCGTCACCGTCGTCGCCGTGTTGTCCTGCACGGTTCCGGCCGAGGTGCCGGCCACCACCCGCTGGCCCTTCAACGCCCCCGGAGTGAACCGGTTGGTGGGCACGGAGAATCCACTCGGGGTGAACGTCGCACCCTTGCCCGAGACGCTCGCCGCACCCGGGTCCAGCGCGACCGCCGAGCCGGGCGTACGCGCCAACGCCAGCGAGAAGGCGAGCTTGTCGTCGGCGAACGACATCGGCGTCGACCCGAGCAGCCCTTCGTCCGACAGGAGCTTCAGCAACTGCTGCAGCGAGGTGAACCGGGGCTGACCGGCCCTGGCCGGGTCGTCGGTGCCCGGGACGAAGTCGGGGTCCTCCGGCTTGGGGTAGGTGTGCTTCTTGAGGAACGCCGTGACCTTCTCGTTGACGGCGACCGCGTCGGCGTACGTGCCGCGCAGGAACGGCAGGTTGAGATTGCCCGCCGCCTTGCTGCCCTGCACGCCCGACAGGAACGTGGCGAGCTGGGCCAGCCCGGCCGCCAGGTCGAGTGGGCTCATGTTCTTGAACTTGGCGATCGTGCCGTCCAGCCCCGACGTGCCGATGGTCGGCTGGCCGGTGCTGACGTCGGGCCAGCTGACCGTGACGGTCGCGTCCAGGGTCGGCAGCCCGACCGGTGCGCCGCTCGCGGCCGCCCCGAGCTTGATCGTGGCGTTGATCGAGCCCGGCCCGGCCTCCGTCGCGTCGTCGGAGATCTTGCCGCCACCGGCGCCGTCCAACGCCGCCGTGACCAGGCCGGTCAGCGAGCCGGGTGAGCTGAGTTCACCGCCGGTGCCGAAGGCGAGCCTGCCGTCGCCGTTCGGGTCGTTCAGGCGTACCAGCAGGTGGGCCGAGGCCGAGAGGGTCGTGCCCGGCTGGAGCGCGACCTCCAGGATGCCCACGGACGCCGTCGCCTTGTCCAGATCGGGCCGGAAGTGGGCGACGGCGTCGATGTCGAGCCGCGGCGCGTCGGCGTCGCGGACCAGATAGGTGGTCGTGCCGTCGGAGCGGGCCTTGAGCCGCAGCGTCGCCCAGCCGGTGACGGTGACGGCCTGCCCGGCGGTGATCCCCGCGGCCGCGAAGTCCTTCCCGGTGACCTCGCGCTTGGCGGAGAGCTGGAGATCGAGTTCGTGGACCCCGTTGGTCTCGGTAACGGTGCTCGTCAGGCGGACGCCACCGCCGAGATCGCGGTCGCTGTTGGTCAGCCCGTACGCGGTCAGCCCGTCCGACGCCGCCTGCACGAGGTGATCGGCGTCCACGAGCGACCCGGCGCTGACGCCGAGCATGGGCAGCGGCTGAGCCAGCTGCCCCACCTTGCTCAGGCCGTTCGCCCAGCCGGCCGTGTCCGTCACGACCTGCCGGAGGCCCGTCTCCCAGGTCGGCGGATCGGCGTGCGCGGGCGCGCCGGTCACCACCACCGCCACCGGAGTCACCAGAACCAGCGCCAGCACTGCCCTGAGGGCGCTGGTCAGCCGGGATCTCCCCATCCCCATGTCGACCGTCCGATCGCACCGCGGCCGTCAGGACTGTCCACTGAGGCCGATCAATGAAGTAGTGAGGCATGTATATGCCTTCGGCGGATCAGATCATCGGGGCGTCACTGGGAGCCAGCTCCATGTCGGATGCGAGACAGCAGAACGCGACGTTCGGACCACTCTCTGTCACGGCTACTCTCCGCGAACGGACCGCGCGGTCGAACTGGTCAGGTGTCAATCTCCGGCCGACTGGGTATCGGTCGGCGAGCACGGGGGCCGTTCGCAAAGAGAGGAGTGCGTCGTGGGTATCGGTGTCAGCATCTTCCTGCTCGCCGTCGGCGCGATCCTGACCTTCGCGCTGAATGTCAGCATCGCCGGAATCGATCTCGACGCCGTCGGCTGGATCCTCATGGCGGCCGGCGCCCTGGGCCTGGTCATCACGTCCATCTTCTGGAGCAACCGTCGGTCGCGGACCACGGTGGCCGAGGAGCCGGTCGAGTACCACCGGGTCGAGGAGCGCTCGGACGTTCCGCCGCCGGTCCGGTGACGAGGCCGATTCACTGACCGCGGCCGGCGTACCTCGAGGGGAGTACGCCGGCCGCATCGTTTTCCCAGCGGAAAGCCCCCTCCGTCCAGGCGCCTCCGAGCGTGTTCGTAGTGTGCCTGTCATGCCACCCGGCCCTGAGCAGTCGTTCCGCGACTACGTGCACGCGCGTGTCGCGGCGCTGTCGCGGGCGGCGTACCTGCTCACCGGCGACGCCCACCTCGCCGAAGACCTCGTGCAGCAGACCCTGGTGCAGGTCGCCTCCCGGTGGGAGCGGATCGTGGCCGGCGGCGACCCGGACGCGTACGTGCGCCGGGTCCTCTACCACCAGCACGTGTCCTGGTGGCGACGATGGCGGCGGGAACCCGTCCCGGTCGACCGGCTCCCCGACAGCGCCGGGCCGCCCCCCGACGTCGAGCTGACCGTCGCCGTCCGGCAGGCCCTGGCCAAACTCACCCCGAAGCAGCGGGCGGTGCTCGTCCTGCGCTACTTCGAAGACCTCACCGAAGCCCAGGCCGCGACGGTGCTCGGAGTCGGCGTCGGCACCGTCAAGAGTCAGACCCGCGACGCCCTCGCCCGGCTGCGCGTCCTCGCCCCCGACCTGGCCGAGCTGCAGGAGGTGGCCCCATGACGACCCGGCTGGCGCAGGCGCTCCACGACGCCGCGGAGACGGCCCCCGGCGTACGCCTGCCCGACGACCTGTGGCGCCGGGGACGGCGTACGCGGCGACGCCGTCGCATCACGGCCGGCGCCCTCTGCCTCCTGATCATCGCCGGCCTGGCCTGGTTCCCCGTACGCGGCCGCACCGAGACCGGCTTCGCCGGCGGCGGACCGGACGTGCTGCCCAAGTCGGTGGCCGAGCCGTATCTGTGGCAGCAGACCTTCGACGCCGCTCCCAACGGGCCGGTGAAGCTCGCCTTCACCACCGGGCACAGCCTCAACTTCGAGACCGCGGTGGTGCTCGTCGGACGGGACGACTCCTACCGGCTCATCTACCTCAACCCCGGTCAGGACATGGGCAGCTTGTCGCCCGACGGCCGCTACCTGCTTCGGCAGAACCTCCTCGACCTCACCACGGGGCAGGTGCGGATGCTGTCGCAGCCGATCTGGGCGATGAACCTCACCCCGGTCTGGGCTCCGGACAGCCGTACGGCGGTCGCCGTGATCGACCGCGACGACGGCGTCCTCACCTACGGGCCGAACAACGAGCAGCTCAACGATCCGTCGCACCCCGACGACGTCGTCCTCGTGGACGTCACGACCGGGAAACTGCGTACGCTGCTCACCGCCGACACCGACGACGCCTGGGGTGCTTCGTTCTCGCCGGACGGCCGCCGGATCGCGATGGTCCTCGGCAAGGAGGGCAAGGACTATCGGTTCGTCGTCGTCGACGTGGCCACCGGTGCGGTGCAGGAAGAGCTGCCGCTCAGCGATCGGCAGCGGCTGGCCGGACCCGCCGCCTTCAGCCCGGACGGCGCGTCCGTCCTGCTGGCGTACGGCGAGCGGTGCGGCTGGTGGCTGTACTGCGGAGACCAGACGTTCCACCTGCAGCGGCTGGACCTCGCCAGCCGCCGGATCACCGACGAGTCCGCTTGGTTCACCGGCTGGCCCGACGTGGTGGCCTGGCGCGACGGATCGCCGATCCTGCAGACCTCCGACGACGCCGACAGCACCTGCCGGTCGATCATCCTGACTCCGGGCCGAGCGCGGCAGCTGCCCATCACGGTCGGCCGCCACGGCTGTGGCACCTGGGCACGTGACCTGCTGGAACACGGCCGCCTCGACGGTCCCGCGATCGGGCCGTCGCCATGGGCGGCGCAGTGGTGGGCGTACCTCCTCGTCGCCGTACCGGCGTTCGTCCTGGCGGCAGTGCTCTACCGCCGCTTCCGGCGCCGCCGGTTCGGCCCGCGCCGGTCGGCATGACGAAGGGCCGGCTCCATCCGGCGGCCGGTCCTTCGTCATGTGCGAGTCAATCCTGGACGGCCTGCGGCCAATCCCCGCCGGGGAACTTCGTCTCGTCCACCCGGTCGGACACGATCTGGCGGACGTTGTCGCCGGCCTCCGTGATCCGCTGGGCGATGCCGCCCAGGTTGCGCAGCTCGGTCTCGACGAGAGTGCCGACCAGCGACGCCAGGTCGGAGATCGCCCACGGAATGTCGATGATGGTGCCCGCCTTCACCGCCGCTTCGGCGACCTTCCCCGCCAGACCGGCCATCACGTCGGACAGCTTGGTGACGTAATCGACGTTGGCCTGCGCGATGCCGTAGAGCCACTCGCTGATGAAGCCCGCCTTGGCCGACAGCTCCCCGGCCGCGCCGACCTGCGGCGGCAACACCTGCTGCTTGTAGTGGGTTGCGGTGCCACCCTCCCAGTAGGCGAGGTTCTCGGTCGCGTACGCCTGGATCTGCGGGACGAGACCGGACACGGGCTGCTTGACCGCGGTCAGCCAGTGAAAACTGATGTTGATCAGGGAGATCACCGGCGTGTCGTGGGCCAGCACCTCCCCGGCGATGTCCAGCACCTCGTCGATCTGGTTCTTGATCTGATCGAGCGTTTCGAGCAGCGCCGCGACCGGGGCCGCACCGATGATCGGCGACAGCCACCAGGCGTTGTCCTCCAACTGGTCGACAAGAGTGGTGAAGTCTGCCACGATCTCGTCGCCGAACTCCTCGATCTGCCGGACAGCGGTCGCGACCGCGTCCGTGTGCTGCGACGGATCACCGCTGGGCTCACCCGGACCACTCACTGCTGCCCTCCCTGCTGAGCCGTCGGCGGAGGTCCCTGCGCACCGTTGGTGGCCGGTTCGCTGTAGACGGCCTCGAGATCGGCCTCCGCCGTCTGATCGGTCTGGTCGAACGCGTCAGCCATCCGGTCCAACGCCTCCCCCAGCTGCAACCACTCGGTCGCGGCGGCTTTGACCAGGGCCTGGACCTCGGCGTAGAACCCGTTGTAGGCCGAAGAGTGCATCGCTGTGGAAATGAGCTCAGTCGGCCCGATGAAGAAGGCGAAGACGCCGAGCTTCAGCCCGTCGTTGCCCACCGGGTTCGTGTAGACCGCCGACATCTGGTCGGACAGGTCACGCCACTTGTCGGCCTCCAGCCGGACGTTGTCGGTGACGACCTCGGTAGTCGCAGGCCCGGTCATGCAATCACCGACCTGCGGCCGGCGTTCGCCTGACGGAAACTGTGCCGACCGATGACCGGCCGCAAGCGGCCAGTCATGCGATCCCCTCCGGGCTTTCGGCCTGGCGGAACAGGTCCAGCGCCGCGTGCCGCAGTTGTTCGGTGTCGGCCTGCTGAATCCGCATCGGCTCGG
>JABFYB010000620.1 GCA_013361475.1 Hamadaea sp. | reverse complement strand
CAGGGTGAAAGCGGCGCGGTACGGCAGACCAGCTGCTCGAACCGCATCGCCGGCGCCTCGATCGACAATAACCGCAACGCCGATCACTTCCGCACCGGCCTCCCGCAACGCGTCGACAGCGGTAAGAACGCTACTCCCCGTAGTCGAGGTGTCCTCCACAGCGACGACCCGGCGACCGGCGACGTCTGGTCCCTCGATCCGGCGCTGCAGCCCGTGTGCCTTGCCCGCCTTGCGTACGACGAACGCGTCGACCGGTCGATCGGTGCCGGCGCTGGCGTGCAACATCGCCGCCGCGACCGGGTCCGCGCCGAGCGTCAGGCCGCCGACGGCGTCGTATTCCCAGTCGGAGACGAGGTCCAGCAGAACCCGTCCGACCAGGGGCGCACTGGCGTGGTGCAAGGCGATGCGGCGCAGATCGAGGTAGTAGTCGGCCTCCGCTCCGGACGAGAGGATCACCCGTCCATGCACCACTGCTAGGTCAGTGATGAATTTACGGAGGTCTTCGCGATCCGACATGCTGCCGACTGTACCGCATGCCACCTGGGAGTCTTACTGGGAGTCACCGACAGTCCGGCCCATGCTCTTCGCTCCACGCGGCATGACGCGGTGCAACACGGCCCGCGGCGTGATCTTCAGGGCGCCGACGGCGACCTTGTAACGGACGCTCGGCACGCTGACGAGCTTGCCTTTTTGCAGGTCACGCATGCCCTGCCGGACGACGTCGGTGGCGCGGAGCCAGACGAAGCCCGGCATCTGATGCGCCGCGATCCCGGCGCGCTCGTGAAATTCGGTACGCGTGAATCCGGGGCACAACGCCATGACGCGTACGCCCCGGTGTTTGACGAGCATGCCGACCGCTTCGCTGAAACTCGTCACCCATGCCTTGCTGGCCGGATAGGTCGAACCCGGCATTGTCGCGGCGAATCCGGCGACCGATGAGACGTTCACGATCGCGCCTTTTCCGCGCTCCACCATCTTCGGGAGCGCGGAATGAGTGAGACGCATCACTGCGACGATGTTCAGGTTCAGCAGATGGAGTTCATCCTCTACATCGGACTTAAGGAAGGACTTGTTGAGTCCGAGTCCCGCATTGTTCACGAGCAGGTCGATCGGTTCGGTCGTGAGCACCTGTTCGACCGCGGCCAGCCCCGCCGGCTTCGTCAGGTCGGCCGGGACCGCCGTCGCGCGTACGCCATGTTCTTGAGAAAGCTCCGCGCAGAACGAGTCGAGCCGCGCAGCGTCCCGGGCGACCAGGATGAGGTCCATGCCCGCGGCCGCGCGGTCGCGGGCGAACGCGGCGCCGATGCCGGCCGTGGCACCAGTGATCAGAGCGGTCGGCGCCATGGCGTCATCCTCACGTCGTGGGAGCGGGTGGCTGCCACCCCGGGATGACCTTGCGGAAGAAGGCGTTCGCGGCCGGCATCGCGAGAAGTATGGCTACCGCGAGGTAACCGAGCAACTGGAGCACCGCGGCCGTTCCCCCGAACCCGACCTGCCAGCCCGGCACGGCGTCGGCCATCGCGCGCGCCAGATCCACCTGTTCCTGGGCCTGCTGGTCGCCTTCGACGTTGATCCGGTCGAGGTTGGCGAGGAAGATGAGCCCGACGCCGCTGCAGCACGAGCACAGGGCGCCGAGGCCGCACAGCACCCAGGTGGTGATCCGGGCGGCGTTGCTGCCCTTGAGCAGGAAGTACGCCAGAGCCAACAGCACGAGGGCGATCAGCAGACCGATCACCCCGCCGAGGATCGTCTGTACGCGCAGCTGGGTGATCTGGTCGTCGATCTTCTGCGGCGATACGCCGAGGCCGCCCGCCAGGACGCGGAACCGGTCGACGGTGGATCCCAGCGAAGCGAGGCTGACGATCCCGTTGATCAGGCCGAGGAGACCGAGCACGAACAGGATGATCGCCGCGGTGACGACGACCGCCGGCGCTTTGCGGACCGGCTGCACCGCCGGCGGGCCGTAGCTCGACATGAACCATCCCCCCGAGTCAGTTCTAACAGGACGAAACTAACCCGAGGGGATGGGATGGCGCAGACGTTTCGGCAGGTCAGGTGGTGGGATACGTCGGATACGGCGGGGCCCACCCGGCGTTCGGGGCGGGCTTGCGGAAGTACGCGTTGGCCGCTGGGAGCGCCAAGAGGATGACGACAGCCAGCGCGATCAGCGCCTGCAGTGCGCTCAGCGAGATGGAGACGGGCTGAACCCAGCCGGGCGTGGCCGCCTCCAGCCGACGCTGAAGCTCCTCGGGGTCCACACCGTTGCTGGTGGACTGACCGCTGAAGGACATGCCGGAGCCACCGGTGGCGGCGCCGGCTCCGGCACAGCACAGGAGCAGCCCGGCCATGACCCAGGTGATGATCCGGGCGGGCTGCTTGCCCTTGAGGTCGAGGATGCCCAGCGTGATGAAGCCGGCCGCGAAGATCACGACGATGAGCGCGCCGAACCCGATGGCGACGCCCATGATCGCGCCGGCGGAGTCCTCCATCGGCGTGCCCTTGTAGACCTCGGGGAACACGTCGCCCATCGCCTGGTAGGTCGGGATGCTGACGAGCAGCCCGATGACCTGGAGCGCGGCGAGCAGGTAGAGCAGGAAACCGGCGGTGGTCACCACGGCCGGACGCGGGGGTCGCTCCGGTTCCACCACGGCGACCGGGGGTGGGGGTGGCAAGGTCATGCGCCACACCGTACCCAACCGGGGCTATTTTCTCAGGCCCAGCTCACAGGTCCATCAGAGCGGCCCTGGCGGCGCTGTACGCCGTCACGACGTCCCGCACCGGAGCAATCACATAGGACTCCGCTACTCGGGCGTACTCGGCCTTCGTCCGGCGGTCCTTCTCCTCCTGCGCCTTCCGGCCGAGTCCGGGCACCACCGCGCCGACCGCCCGGCGCCATCCGCCGCCCTTGTCGAAGGCGTTGACCCGTTCGGACGCGCGCTCCAGGGCGGCGGGCAACTCGGCGGCCCGCAGGGTCGCGGCCTCCGTGATCGCCTCGAACCACACCTTGGGCAGCCCGTACGCCGCATGCTGCGCGTACTGCTCGGCCGCCTCGATCAGGCGCTCCTTCGAGCCGTTGGCCCGGTGGAAGCCGTCGGCCAGGACGGACGGGCTCACCACCGGAGCCGGGCCGCCGAACAGCTCGACGAGGTCTTCCAGGACGACGACGAGGTCGGCGTCGAGCCGCTCCAGCACCGCCCGGCGTCCGGCCACCGACGGTTCGAGCAGCTCGCGGAGTTGGCGGATGCCGGCGAAGCCGGGAATCCCCGCGCCGGTCGCGGCGAGCGGTCCGGACCGCGCCGGGTCGGGCTTGCGGAAGGTCGACCGCGGTCGCGCCGGCGGACCGGGGACCTCGTCCGTCGCCGACGTGGCCACCAGCGGCACATCGGTCAGGCCGCCCTCGTCGAGCAGCCGCCGAAGATCGGTCGCCACCTGCGGCAGGTTCGCCGGGAGCAGCCGGTCGGTCTGGTTCAGCGCGACGATGAAGCCACCCCGGCTGGTCGCCAGCCGCCGCAGATACCCGTCGTGGACGACCAGGTCGGAGTACTTCTGCGGGTCGGTCACCCAGACCACGACGTCGACCAGTTCGAGCAGACGGTCGACCTCCGCCCGGTGCGCCGGCTGGATGGAGTCGACGTCGGGCAGATCGAGCAGGACCATGCCACGCAGGCCCACCTCGTCGTCGCCGTCCAAGGCCGACTCCCGGGTGAACCGGCGACGGGGCTGCACCCCGAGCCAGTCGAGCAGCGCCTCGCCGCCGTCGCGATCGCCCCAGACACACGCGTACGCCTCGGCCGTGGTCGGCCGCAGGACGCCGACGGGCGACCGGTCCAGCGAGGTGAAGGCGTTGAACATGCTGGACTTGCCGCTGCCCGTCGTCCCGGCGAGCGCCACGGTCGTATGCGAGAGGGACAGCTCCAGGCGCGCCGAGGCGCGGGCCGCCGCCGCCCGGGCGATCGCCAGCCGATCCGCGGGCAGGTAGGGACCCGCCGTGTCGAGGACGGCTCGGAGGGTGTCGACCTTGGCGTGCACCGACGACGGCGTCGGTGCGGCGTCGGCCCGCTGGGCGCCCCCCGCGCGATCCGGCGTCAGCCGGGCGGTCTTCCTGCTCATAGTGTGACAGTCTCCCCGACGTCTGAACCCTGCGGAATGTCAGCCGCGGGCCGTTCCGGTCGCCCGTTCGGCTGACCGTTAGACGTCGAGGATTGGACCACACCCGTCGCGCCCTCGGCATCGCGGTCGGCCGCGATCGAGGTGACGTCGGCGGTTTCCGCCTCCGGTTCCGCCGGTTGCCGTTCTCCGGCCACGGCGATCGTCTCCCGCTCCGGCGCCTCGGCCGGCGTCGCGGAGGCGGTCTGCCCGGTCTTGTCGGCGGCGGACTGCTCGCTCTTCTGTGGGGCGGGCTGCCCGGCGGTCTTCTCGGGGGCGGGCTGCCCGGCGACGACCGCCGCGAGCCAGCCGCGCAACGGCGCCACCAGGTCGTCGGGCAACATGCCCTGCCGATCGAGGCGGGTCTCCGGGATCAGGAACAACGGCGGCTCGGGCGGGCCGAGCAACTCCCGCATGTGGTCCACGATGTCGTACGCGAAACCGGCGGGCACGCGGTCGAGGATGATGCCGAGCGCTACCTGTCGTTCCCGCGCGGCGCGCAGCCGGGCCCAGGCGGCCGCGTCGGCGTAGCGGGACGCGGTCGTGACGAAGAGCCACAGGTCGGCCGCGGCGAGCACCCGATCCGCGGCGGCCCGGTCGACCTCGCCGACCGAGTCGGTGTCGGGCGCGTCGACGAGCGCGATGCCCTCGGGCATCACCGGAGCGCAGATGGGACGCAGGCCGTGGCGGCGGACCGTCGCCCAGTCGCGGGGATTACAGACCAGCACCGGCTGGCGGGTGGTCGGGCGGAGCACCCCGGCTGCACTGACGGGCGCCCGGACCAGGCTGTTGAGCAGCGTCGACTTACCTGCGCCGGTGGGTCCGCCGACCACCGCGAGCAGGGGAGCCTGGGCCGCGCCATAAGTCACGCAGACCAGACTAGACTGCCGTACGCCGATGTGACTTGACTGTGAAAGACTCAACCCTCGGCTTGACGATGAGCGCACGTGTGTCAGTATTGAGTCCGGTTCACTCAACTTAGGCTCAAGTACCTGCTCGATACTTGGAGGATTACGACATGGCACGTGCGGTCGGCATCGACCTGGGGACGACCAACTCGGTGGTCAGCGTCCTGGAGGGTGGCGAGCCCACCGTCATCGCGAACGCCGAGGGCTCCCGCACGACCCCCTCGATCGTGGCGTTCGCCAAGAACGGCGAGGTGCTCGTCGGCGAGGTGGCCAAGCGCCAGGCCGTCACCAACCCCGACCGGACGATCCGGTCGGTCAAGCGGGAGATGGGCACCAACTGGACCATCGACATCGACGGCAAGAAGTACACCCCGCAGGAGATCTCCGCGCGGGTGCTCATGAAGCTCAAGCGCGACGCCGAGGCGTACCTGGGTGAGAACATCACCGACGCGGTGATCACGGTTCCGGCGTACTTCAACGACGCCCAGCGGACCGCCACCAAGGAGGCCGGCGAGATCGCGGGCTTCAACGTCCTGCGGATCGTCAACGAGCCCACCGCGGCCGCCCTGGCATACGGGCTGGACAAGGGCACCAAGGAGCAGACCGTTCTGGTCTTCGACCTGGGTGGCGGCACCTTCGACGTCTCGCTCCTGGAGCTGGGCGAGGGTGTCATCGAGGTCAAGTCGACCGCCGGTGACAACCACCTCGGCGGCGACGACTGGGACGACCGGGTCATCGACCACCTGATCAAGACCTTCCGCGGGCAGTACGGCATCGACCTGAGCGCCGACAAGATGGCCATGCAGCGCCTCAAGGAGGCGGCGGAGAAGGCCAAGATCGAGCTGTCGGCCGCCCAGACCACCAGCATCAACCTGCCCTACATCACGGCCGGCCCGGACGGCCCGCTGCACCTGGACACCTCGCTCACCCGGGCCGAGTTCCAGCGGATCACCCAGGACCTCCTGGACCGCTGCAAGACCCCGTTCGAGCAGGCGATCCGCGACGGCGGCGTCAAGGTCGCCGACATCGACCACGTGATCCTGGTCGGCGGCTCGACCCGGATGCCCGCCGTCTCCGAGCTGGTCAAGCAGCTGACCGGCGGCCGCGAGGCGAACAAGGGCGTCAACCCGGACGAGGTCGTCGCGGTCGGCGCGGCCCTGCAGGCCGGTGTGCTGAAGGGCGAGGTCAAGGACGTCCTGCTCCTCGACGTGACCCCGCTGAGCCTGGGCATCGAGACCAAGGGCGGCATCTTCACCAAGCTCATCGAGCGGAACACGACGATCCCGACCAAGCGTTCGGAGATCTTCACGACCGCCGACGACAACCAGCCCTCGGTGCTCATCCAGGTCTTCCAGGGCGAGCGCGAGATCGCGGCGTACAACAAGAAGCTCGGCACCTTCGAGCTGACCGGCCTTCCGCCGGCGCCGCGGGGCGTACCGCAGATCGAGGTCACCTTCGACATCGACGCCAACGGCATCGTCCACGTCAACGCCAAGGACCTGGGCACCGGCAAGGAGCAGTCGATGACGATCACCGGCGGCTCGGCGCTGCCGAAGGACGACATCGACCGCATGATGCGTGACGCGCAGGAGCACGCCGACGAGGACAAGCGTCGCCGGGACGAGGCGGAGACCCGCAACGTCGCCGAGCAGCTCCAGTGGCAGACCGAGAAGTTCCTCGCCGAGAGCGGTGACAAGCTGCCCGCCGAGGCGAAGGACAAGCTGAACGACGCGCTCACCGAGCTGCGGTCGGCGCTCGGCGGCACCGATCTGGAGAAGATCAAGACGGCGCACGAGAACCTCGCCCGCGTCTCCTCCGAGGCCGGTTCGCTGCTCTACGGCCAGAACGCTCAGGGTGCGGCGGCGGGCGGCGAGTCCGCCGGTGGCCCGGGCGCGACCGGCGGCGGTCAGGAGGACGTCGTCGACGCCGAGATCATCGACGAAGACGGGAAGAAGTGACCGACCGCGACGGCAAGTCCCCGGCGGAGCAATCCGCCGGGGTCGACCCTCGCTCGGCCCGGCGAGAGCCGGGAGGTCGAGGGCGAGACCCTGATGGTCCAGTTGCCGAACGAATCGTGATCCGGGACAAGCGGAAGATCACTCCGATGGGAGACGCGGCCGGGAAGGGCAAGCCCGCGTCGCAGAAGGACGGAGCGACCATGCCTACGCCTAAAGACTCGGCGGCCGAGACCACCGAGCCGGCGGAGACCACGACCGAGACCGCCGAGACCGTCACCGAATCCCCCGCCGACGCGGCTGCTTCGGCGACCGCTGCCTCGCCGGACGCTGCGGCGGCCGCAGACGGTTCGGCGGACGCCTCGGAGACCTCGTCGGAATCCACGGAGAGTCCGGCGGACGCCTCGGCGGTGACCGAGACGTCGGCGGCGGAGACTCCGGCCGAAGCCGAGCCGGCCGAGGCGGCCGAGCCCGCGGAGGCGCCGGCGGCGAAGGCGGCCGCCGAGGAGGAGGACGGTTCGGGGCCGCTGGGGGCGGAGCTGGAGATGCTGCGCAAGCAGCTCGACGAGGCTCAGGTCGACATCAAGCGGGTGGCGGCGGAGTACAAGAACTACCGCGATCGGGTCAAGCGCGACCAGGCGGCCGCGTCCGAGGTGGCGGTAGCGGGAGTGCTGTCCGCGCTGCTGCCCGTGCTGGACGACCTGGATCGCGCGCGGGACCACGGCGACCTGACCGGGCCGTTCGGCTCCGTGGCCGAGCAGCTGCTGACAGCGGTGGGCAAGTTCGGCCTCAGCGCGTTCGGGGCGAAGGGCGACGCCTTCGACCCGAACCTGCACGAGGCGGTCGCACATCTGCCGTCGCCGGACGTCACCGAGGAGACCTGCATCGACGTCCTGCGCCGCGGCTACATGCTGGGCGACCGGTTGCTGCGACCGGCGATGGTCGCCGTCGCCGCACCGGAGTAAGAACTACCGAACACGGGGGATCACGCGGGTCCCGCCGGCAACGGCGGGACCCGCGAACACAGGTCGGGGCGAGAAGGGAGGACGGGCACCGGTGACCTCGAAGGACTGGCTGGAGAAGGACTTCTACGCCGTGCTCGGGGTGGCGAAGAACGCCACCGCCGACGAGATCAAGCGTGCGTACCGAAGGCTGGCCCGCGAGCTCCACCCGGACCACAACCCCGGCAACCCGCAGGCCGAGGAACGCTTC
Source organism: Hamadaea sp. (assembly GCA_013361475.1). Taxonomy (GTDB): domain Bacteria; phylum Actinomycetota; class Actinomycetes; order Mycobacteriales; family Micromonosporaceae; genus Hamadaea. The sequence goes on along the minus strand of JABFYB010000620.1, from coordinate 1,439 downwards.
AAGAGCGTCTCCGAGGCGTACGCCGTGCTGTCGGACGACAAGCAGCGGCGTGAATACGACGAGATGCGCTCGCTCTTCGAGGCGGGCGCGTTCCGCCGGGGCGCCCGGACCGGCGGTTACACCGCCCCCGGTGGCTTCGAGGACATGTTCGGCGGGGATACCCGGTTCGGCGGCGCGGGCTTCTCTGACTTGTTCAGCACGATCTTCTCCGGCGGCAACGCGCCCGGCGCGACCCGGCGAGGGCCGGCCCGCGGCCGGGACGTCGAGACCGACGTGATCCTGGAGTTCCGCGAGGCGGTCAAGGGCACGACCAAGCCCGTCACCGTACGCTCGCCGGGCGTGTGCGACGTGTGCCACGGCAACGGCGCCCGACCCGGGACACTCCCCCGCACCTGCCCGGTCTGCCAGGGCAGCGGCTTCGTCTCCCGAGCCCAGGGCGCGTTCAGCTTCTCCGAGCCCTGCCGGGAATGCCAGGGCGTCGGCACCGTCGTCGACGAGAAGTGCCCCGAGTGCCACGGCACCGGCGGAGTCACCAAGACGCGTACGCTCAACGTCCGCATCCCGGCCGGAGTCGCCGACGGGCAGCGCATCCGGCTGGCCGGACGCGGCGAACCCGGCGAACGCGGCGGATCGGCCGGCGACCTGTATGTCCTGGCCCGCGTACGCCCTGATCCGATCTTCGGCCGCTCCGGCGACGACCTGACGTTGACCGTCCCGATCGGCTACTGGGAGGCGGCGTTCGGCGTCGACCTCCGGGTGCCGACCCTCGACGGCCCGGTGACCCTCCGCGTCCCGGCCGGTACGCCGAGCGGCCGCACGCTGCGCGTACGCGGGAAGGGTGTGGCCCGCAAGGACGGCCGAACCGGCGATCTGCTGGTGACCGTCGAGATCGAGGTCCCGAAGGACCTCACCGCCGACGCCCGGGCGGCCTTGGAGAACTACGCGCATTTCGCGCCGCGTCCATCCCGCCAGCACCTGGACGTGCACCTGCGGGAGCCGAGCGAGGGAGAGGTCCACTATGGATAACCCCGGGTGGCGGGAGACCGAGATCCAGATCGACGCCAAGGTCCTCATCATCTCGGTGGCGGCGCAGATGGCCGGGATGCACCCCCAGACGTTGCGGCAGTACGACCGCCTCGGCCTCGTGCAGCCCGGCCGGGCGGCCGGCGGCGGGCGCCGCTACAGCCTCCGGGATGTCCAACTACTCCGCGAGGTGCAGCGGCTCAGCCAGGACGAAGGCGTCAACCTGGCCGGGATCAAGCGCATCATCGACCTCGAGAACCTGGTGACCCAGCTCGAGGAGCAGGTCAACGAACTGCGAGAGATCGCGCAGGCGGCCCTGCAGCGAGTGGCCGAGCTCGAGGCGATGGCGCCGTTCCCCCGCCGCGACCTCCTACCCTCCCCCCGCCAGACAACCGCCCTGGTCGTCTGGAAGCCCC
>JABFYB010000119.1 GCA_013361475.1 Hamadaea sp. | reverse complement strand
GCCTGGATGAGGGCCACCAGCTCCGGCGTGACCCGCGACGGTGACCAGACCAGGGCGTACGTGAAGTGCAGGCGCGGCTCGAACGGCACGAAGACCACGTCCGGCCGGCGTACGGTCTCGGCCAGCAGCCGCGGGACCGGCAGCACTCCGCGTCCGGCCGCGACGAGGTCGCAGCCGGCGTACAGGTCGTCGTCCACGACGGTCACCCGGGGCTGGTGGACTCCGGGGAAGGCAGCCAACATCGCCGACCACAGCATGCGGGGAATGAGCAGCTCCTGACCGAAGAGCTGCGCCACGCGTACCCCTGAAGCCGTCGCGAGCCGCTCCCCCGCCCGGACCGCGACGTGGGTCACGGGCATCCGGAAGCGGGCCGCGGAGGTCAGACCAGGCGGAAACGGCGTGGTCATGATGGCCGCGCCGACCGTGCCCGCGGTGAGGGCAGCGGTGGCCGCCTCCCAGTGCGCCGGGACCAGCGTCACCGGTACGCCGGGCTTGCGGTCGCGCAGCCGCCGGGCGATCTTGGCGGCGAGCCCGCCGACGAGCGGCGCATAAGCGAGACGAATAGCGTCGGCGTCCGGCGTCGCGAGCCGCGCCGCCGCCGAGACGAGCAGGTCGGTCTGTTCCAGCACCGCCTCGGCACGAGCGAGCAGCGCGCGGCCGGCCTCGGTGAGGGCCACGCCGGAGGTCCGGGTCAGCAGAGTCACCCCGAGCGCGCTCTCCAGGCGAGCGATGGCCTGACTGACGGCCGGTTGGGAGATCCCGAGTTCGGCGGCGGCTGCGGAGAACCCGGCCCGGCGCGCGACCACGGTGAAGCACCGGATGTCACGAAGCGTCGGGTCGGCGGGCACGCCCCAGTATGCCCTCCCGCTCCCCCGCCTACTTGCGCTGGATCAGCGATCCCGGTCGAATCTTGCCGCAAGATTCGACCCAGAACCCTGATCCAGCGCCGAAGAGCGCAGGGTCTAGTGCCGAAGAGCGCAGGGCCGAGCGCTAGCGCCGCCACATAAGCGAAGCGAATCGGCCCGGCGGCGGTGACGGCGAGCGGGCTATCTGTGACGGCATGACTGACTTCCCGGCCTCGACCGTCCTCGGCTATCCCCGCATCGGCCCCCACCGCGAGCTGAAACGCGCTCTGGAGTCCTATTGGGACGGCTCATCCGATCATCTGCTGGAGACGGCGGCGCAGTTGCGGGCCCAGACCTGGCTTCGCCTGCGGGAGCTGGGCCTGAAGGGCATCCCGTCGAACACGTTCTCGCTCTACGACCACGTGCTGGACACGGCGGTGCTCGTCGACGCCGTACCGGAGCGCTACCGTCACCTGCCGGAGCTGGACCGGTACTTCGCGATGGCCCGGGGCACGCAGGAGCTGCCGCCGCTGCGGATGACGAAGTGGTTCGACACCAACTATCACTACCTGGTGCCGGAGATCGACGCGACCAGCCCGTTCCGGCTGGCCTCGGACAAACCGGTGGCCGAGTACCGCGAGGCGCTCGCCCTCGGCGTGGACACGCGGCCGGTCCTGCTCGGCCCGATCACCTTCCTGCTGCTGGCGCAGGCCGCTCCGGGAGCGCCCGCCGGCTTCACGCCGCTCGACCGGCTCGACGACCTGCTCACGGTCTACGGCACGGTGCTGGAGTCGCTCGCCGAGGCGGGCGCCACCTGGGTGCAGCTCGACGAACCGGCGCTGGTCACCGACCTCACCGCCGAGCAGCTCGCGGCGGTGCGGCGGGCGTACGACCGGCTCGCTGCGACGGCACCGAAGATCCTGGTCGCGGGGTACTTCGGCGACCTGGGCGAGGCACTGCCCGCACTGTCCGCCGTGGACGGAATCGCCCTCGACCTCGTCCGGGGCGGACTGCCCGACGTGGCGCTGCTCGAAGGCAAGACCGTCGTCGCGGGCGTCGTGTCCGGGCGGGACGTGTGGCGTACGTCGCCGGACGTGCTCACCCTCGTCGAGCGGTTGCGCCCGCACGCCGCCCAGGTCGTCATCGGCAGCTCCTGCCCGCTCCTGCACGTCCCGTACGACGTCGAGGCGGAGACCGACCTCGATCCAGACCTGCGCGACCGGCTCGCCTTCGCCGAGCAGAAGGTCCGCGAGATCGTCGCCCTCTCTCGCGGGTCGCTGCTCGCGGGACCGGTGTCCGCGCCGATCCCGGCCGGTTTCGGGGTCACGGCGGCCGCGGCTCGTTCTCCTTATGCGGTACGCGCGAAGGCGCAGGCCAGGCTCGGTCTGCCGCCGGTGCCCACCACGACGATCGGATCGTTCCCGCAGACGGGCGATCTCCGGGCGGCGCGCGCGGCACTCGTCGCCGGCACGCTGGACGAGGCCGAGTACGAGACCCGCGTACGCGCCGAGATCGAGCACGTCATCCGGTTGCAGGAACGGCTCGGGCTGGACGTCCTCGTCCACGGCGAACCCGAGCGCAACGACATGGTGCAGTACTTCGCCGAGCACCTCGACGGCTGCGCCGTGACCCGACACGGCTGGGTGCAGTCGTACGGGTCCCGCTGCACCCGGCCGCCGATCATCCACGCCGACGTCAAGCGGGCCGAGCCGATCACCGTACGCTGGGCGGCCTACACCCAATCCCTGACGGACCGGCCGGTCAAGGGGATGCTCACCGGGCCGGTGACCATCGTGGCCTGGTCCTTCGTCCGCCGGGACATCCCGCTGCGAGACGTCGTCTGGCAGGTCGCCGACGCGCTGCGGGGCGAGGTCGAGGATCTGGAGGCGGCCGGGATCGGCATCATCCAGGTGGACGAGCCCGCCCTCCGGGAACTGCTGCCCCTGCGGCACGCCGCCCAGGCGGAGTACCTCGAATGGTCGGTCGGGGCGTACCGGTGGGCGACGGCCGGGGCGTCCGACGCGACGCAGATCCACACGCACCTCTGCTACTCGAACGCCAGTGAGGTGCTGGCCGCGATCGACGCCCTCGACGCCGACGTCACCACGATCGAGTCGGCCCGATCCGGCGGTACGCTGCTGTCCGCCCCGGGGGTCGCCGACTACGGCCGGGGACTCGGTCCCGGGGTGTACGACATCCACTCGCCTCGCGTACCGGACGTCGCCGAGGTCGAGGAGCACCTGCGCAGAATCCTGCAGGTTCTGCCGGCCGAACGGGTCTGGGCCAATCCCGACTGTGGGCTCAAGACCCGGACGTACGCCCAGGTGGAGGCGGCGCTGACCAACCTGGTCGCGGCCGCCGCCCGCGTCCGCTGAGCCGCCGTCGCTTGCTTACGGCGCCGGCCGTTTGCGCGCGGGATCAGGGTTCTGGGTCGAATCTTGACCCATGATTCGACCTGGATCCCTGATCCAGCGCCGTGGCCTGGCGGTGTTGCTCTAGACGCTCGCGAGGGCCGGGGCGATCCGGGCGATCACCTTGGGCCAGCCCCGGCCCATTCCCTCGTACGCCTGCCGCCCGAGCGGCGAGTCCAGGTCGAATCCGGCGTGCTCGAAGAAGAGCCGGGTGCCGGTGCCCTCCGGGACAAGCCGCCAGGTCAGCGTGGTGTCGAGGGTGCCTTCGGCGAACTGGATACGCAGCAGGCGCTCCGGCTCGACCGCGGCGACCTCACAGCGCTGCTCGCCCCAGGAGCCCATGTCGAGGGTGAACCGGTGGCCGACGACCGGCTGCACGTCGCCGGGCACCCACCAGCGGGCGAACAGCTCAGGCTCGGTCAGCGCCCGCCACACGGCGGCCGGCGGGTGGGGCAGGAACTCGTCGCATTCAATCGCGGCGGTAGCGGTGTCGGTCATGATGTTTCCTCATCCAGAAGGTCGCGCAGGGCACGCAGGCGCCCACGCCAGTAATGCTCGAACGGGTGGAGCCAGTCGCCGACCTCGGCGAGCCGCTCCGGTCGCAGGTGATAGAACCGCTGACGCCCGCGTGGCTCCTCGCGGACCAACTCCGCCTGCCGCAGTACCTGCAGGTGCTCGGAGACGGCCGGTCGGCCGAGCTCGAACCGGGCGGCCAGCTCGTTGACCGGTCGCGGGCCCTCCCGGAGCGCCTCCAGGATCTGGCGGCGGACCGGGTTGGCAAGAGCGCTGAAGACGTCGGCGGGCACGGTCCGACGATACGTCGGAGAATCCCGACGCGTCAACTTTTTCCGACGCGTCAGGTCGGAGCCGCTCCGGTCAGGCGGTGGCCTCGGTGGCGCGGGCGTGCTCGGCGTACGCCCGCGCCACGGGATCACCCGACGAGGCGGCCTCCACCGTGGCGTACGCCTGGACGTAATCGGACAGCCCGACGATGAGCAGCAGCCGGAGCAGCGTCTGGTCGGCGCCGGCGAGGCGGAGGAAGCCGCCTTGGGCGACACACGCCCGTTGCGTCGTGACCAGCGCCGACAGACCGATCGAGTCGCAGAACCGGAGTCGGCGAACGTCCACCACGATGCGGGACACTCCGTCACCGACCAGACCGGACAGGCACTCCCGGAACGCGGGCGCGCTGTCGATGTCCAGCTCCCCGGCGACCTCGACCACGCTCACCCCGAGGTCGGGGCGCTTCACGATCCGCACGCTCATCCGGACAGTCTAAGGAGGACCGGAGCACCCCGCCCGGCTACCGTGGGCCGATGACCGTTGATCACCGGCTCGACCAGGCTCGAATCGCGTACGAAAAGGGCACCTTCGCCGGGGATGTCGGTGATCTCGCCGCCGCCGAGCGCGCCCTCGACAGTCTGGAGGCCGACACCGCACTCGCCCGCGGCCGCCTGCTGAACGTGCGGTTCTTCGCCGACCAGGTCGAGGATCCCCGGGAAATGGAGCTGTTCGAGCAGGCCGCGGCGCGGTACGCCGCCCTCGGCGACCAGCGCGGGGAAGGCGAGGCGCTGTTCTGGATCGGCATCGTCCATCAGGTCGTCCGGGACGACCGCGCGGCGGCTGTACCGCTGTTCGAGCGGTCATTGGAGCTGGCCAGGGCGACGGGCGACAAGCTGACCCAGTCGTACGCCCTGCGCCACCTCGGCGTCGTCGCGCACGCCCAGGGCCGGGTCGCGGAGGCTCGGGAGTTCCTGGAGCAGTCCTCCGCGCTGCGGCGCGAACTCGGCTTCCTGTCCGGCGTTGCGGCGAACATGGTCGGCCTGGCCTACCTGGCTCTCGGCGACGGCCGCCGCGACGACGCTCTGTCCATCCTGGACGACGCTGAGACGCTGGCCCGGGACTCGGGGGCCGACGCGATCGCCCGCCAGGTCACCGAAGCCCGGACGGCGGCCACCGCCTCCTAACCCTCCGCCCGCTCCGCGCCCCCCTTCGGCGCGGCGCTTTCGGCGCTGGATCAGGGTTCCGGGTCGAATCTTTCCCCAAGATTCGACCGAGAACCCTGATCCAGCGGGGGTCCAGCCTCCGGCGGACGAGCACGAGGCGGGCGGGGCAGGCGGGGCCGGCGGGGCGGACGGGGCGGACGGGGCGGGCGCGGTGTCGTCCGCCGTCGGCTCGGCCCGACGATGACGCCGACCGCCACGAAGACGTAGCCGGTCGCGGCGAGCCCCGCTCCGATTCCGGGCCGGCCGACCTCGGCGATCGCCGTGAGGAGGGCGCTGACCGCGACGGCACACGCCATCGCGGCCAGCGTCCGATGCACCCGCCGGCGCTGTCCGTAGCGCGACGGCCAGGTCCCGCGTACGCCGAAGACCGCGACCAGCAGCATCAGCAGCAGCCCCAGCACCGAGAAGTACAGGTCGGCGAAGGTCTGCACGGCGACGTCGATCGCCTGTGACATCAGGTCGGCGTAGGTCACGGTCACGGCGGGCTCGGCCGGCGCCGCCCACGGCAACGCGAACGTGCCGATCGCGACGAGCAGCAGTCCGGTGAGGACGAAGATCAGCCCGATGGGCGGATCACGGCGGGCCTCGGCCATCGTTCCCTTATACCATCAGGTGGCCGGGGCATTCACCGTCAAGAATTCGGCGATCTTCGCCCGCAGCGGCTGGACGCCGACCGTCGGATCCGTCAGCCACAGCCCGTGGTTCGCCGAGGCCTCCCCGAGCAGCAGCGTACGCGGAACGCTCGTGGGCGTGGCGTCGTAGAGCTGTTTGGCGGCGTCGGCGAAGCTGCTCTCGTACTCGCCGGCGGTGTAGAACACCGGGCTCGTGAGCTTGGCCGCGGCCGGCAACGCGTTGTCCGCGCCGAACGAGGTGGGGGCGGACAGGCTCACCACCGCCTTCGGCGGCGGGGTCAGCTGCGGCGCGGCCGCCACCGACGCGGTCGCCCCCATCGACCCGCCGATCAGGACGATGGCGGAGGCCCCGTCCTTGCGCAGGAACGTGGCGGCCGCGACGACCTGGCGCGCCTGCGGGACGGCCGCCGATCCGGGCGACGCGCCGAACCCGGCGAAGTCGAAGACCAGCGCCCGGTAGCCCCGCCCGGCCAGCTCCTTCGCGTACGGCATGCCTTGGCAGACGTCGCCGCCGTTCATGTGAGAGATGACGATGCCGGTCGGCCCGTCGCCGAAGACGAGACCGTAGAGGTCGGCACTCTCCTCAGCGCCGAAGTGGACCGGCCGCCCGGCCGCTGCGGCCTCCTCGCAGTTGCCGCCGGCCCGGGGGCCGGAGGGTTCGGCCGTGGGCTTGTCATCGCCGCCGCAGGCGGACACCGCCAGCACCGACAGCAGTGCGACGTAGGGGATCACCTTCGTGAGCTTCATGAGCGAAGGACGCTGGAAGCGCTCCCATAAGTTGCGTCCACAGCGGAGATTCTCACGATCCGGTACGCAGGCGTACTGTCGGCAGTCATGACGGACGTGTGGTCGGCGGGCGACGCGTACGAGGCCTATGTGGGCCGATGGAGCCGGGTGGTCGCCGCGGTCTTCGTGCCCTGGCTCGGCGTACGCCCCAGCGCGAAGTGGCTCGACGTGGGCTGCGGCACCGGCGCACTCACGGGTGCGGTGTTGACCCTGGCCGAACCGGCGAGCGTCGTCGGGGTGGATTCGTCGATGGGCTTCCTGGGCGTGGCCCGGGAACGGGTCACCGACCCCCGCGCGGAGTTCTACCTGGGTGACGCCCGCGAGCTGCGGTTGCCGAGTTCGGCGTACGACGCGGTGGTCAGCGGGCTCGCGATCAACTTCGTGCCCGAGCCCGGGGCGGCGCTCACCGAGTTCACCCGGGTCGCCGCGCCCGGCGCGGTCGTCGCGGCCTACGTCTGGGATTACGCCGAGGGCATGCAGCTCATGCGGCACTTCTGGGCGGCCGCCGTGGCGCTCGACCCCGGCGCCGAGCGGTTCCACGAGGGATCGCGGTTCGCGTTGTGCCATCCCGATCCGCTTCGGGCTCTGTGGACCGGCGCCGGGCTGGGCGACGTCGTGGTCGACTCGATCGAGATCCCGACCGTGTTCCCCACGTTCGCCGACTATTGGGAGCCCTTCCTCGGCGGGCAGGGACCCGGTCCCGCGTACGCCATGTCGCTGGACGAGCAGCGCCGAGCCGGCCTGCGCGAGGAGCTGCGCGGCCGGCTCGGCGACGGTCCGATCGAGCTCACCGCCCGAGCCTGGGCGGTGCGGGGAACCCGCTAGTCCGCCCACTCGCACTGGATGCGGCGGACGCTCGGCGCGGAGACGAGCTGGGTGCCCGGCCGTCCCGGTACGCGGACGTTGACGAACCCGCCCTCGACCGCGAACCGGATGTCCTCGAGCCGGTCGACCGGCTGGCCGGTCCGGTCGAGCAGGGCGTATCCGCCGACCAGTTCGATGCTGCCCCGACGCCACTGCCGCTTCATCGCGCGACCTCCTCGTCCGGCCCGGTGAGGGCGGGCGCGGCCGGGAAGTCCAGTTCCGGCTGCGCCAAGTGGTTGAAGTAGTTCGACAGGACGTTGAGCGCCACGTGCGCGACGACTTCGGCCGCCTCGGCGTCGGTCACCCCGGCCGCCCGGACCTCGGCGAGGGTGGCGTCGTCCACCTTTCCCCGCGTACGCATCACTTCGCGCGCCAGGCGCAGCACGGCCTCGGCGTGCGGGTCGGCGTCCTCGGCCACCCGGGTGGCCAGCAGCTCCTCGTCGGTCAGCTTCATCAGCTTGCCCCGGAAGGTGTGCGCGGCCACGCAGTAGTCGCAGCCGTTCTCCTGCGCGACGAGGAGGGCGAGTTGTTCGCGAATCCGGGCGCGCAGTTTGCCTTTGACGAGGTGCCCCCGCAGCGCGAGGTATCCCTCCAGGGCCGCCGGGCCGTTGGCCATGGTGGCGTACAGATTCGGAACTCTGCCCAGCTGCTCGCTGACCTTGTCGAGCAGGCCGGACGGGTCATCGGTGACAGGGTTGAGACGCGGCATCACTGGTCCCCCAAAACGGTACTGACTGGTTCCGTTTCTAGACGGTACCGATCGGTTCCGTCTGCGTCAAGATCCGGTTAGACTCGGGTCATGGCCACCCGTGCCCGCGAACGCCTCCTCGACACCGCCGAGGAGCTCTTTTATGCCGACGGCATCCGTGCGGTCGGCCTCGAACGCATCCTGACCACGTCCGGCGTCGGCCGCGCGTCGTTCTATCGGCACTTCACCGGCAAGGACGAGCTGGTCGTCGCGGTGCTCCGACGCCGGGACGAACGATGGCGGCAATGGCTGGCCGAGCGGGTGGCGGCGTTGGGCGGTGGGCCGCTCGCGGTCTTCGACGCGCTCGCCGAACGGTTCGCCCGCGCCGACTTCCGCGGCTGCGCCTTCATCAACACCATGATCGAGACGGCCGATCCGGAGAGCCCGGCCCATCAGGTCGCCGCCGAGCACAAGGCGAAGGTGACGGCGTACGTCGAGGGGCTGCTGCGCGCGCACGGCGTACCTGACCCGGCGACGACCGCGCCGCAGTTCGTGCTGCTCATGGACGGCGCGACGGTGACCGCCCTCCGCGAACGCACGACCGAGCCCGCGGACCAGGCGCGTGCGCTGGCCCGCGGGCTCGTGCCGGAACTCAGCAGGTCCCGTTGACCGTTCCGTTGCTGCCGGTCCAGACGAAGGCGTCGCTGATCCAGGTCCCGTCGGTGAGCTTGTTCCAGAGGCTCGTGGTGCCCCACCGTCCGGTGTGGGTGGTGCCGGTCGCCGAGCACGCGATCGACACCGTCGCCCCGTCGGCCACGCTGCCCACGATGGCGTAGCCGGTGCCGGGACCCGACCGCTTGTTGACGGCGCCGCCGCCGTTGGCGTCGATCACGCCCTGGGTCAGGCCGAGCGCGCCATAGTTGTACAACGCTCCGCCGACGCCGACCTGCGCGCTGCCGTGCAGTGCCGAACCCTGGTAGACCGCGCCGCCCGACCGGATCACCCACTTGCCGAAGTTGTGGTCGGCGATCGGGACGTAGGCGCTGTTCTGCCGCAGCGCGAAGTGGACGTGCGCGCCGGTGGCCGAACCGCCGCACGAGACGTCGGTGCCGATGTTGCCGAGGAACGCGCCCTCCCCGACGGACAGCCCGTTCGCCGAGATGTTGTTGAACAGGTGGTAGTAGTCGGTCGCATAGCCGCGATCGTGGACGACGCGGATCCAGCCCCGGCCACTGCCGCACATCGTGTAGGCCAGCCCGGCTCGCGGTGCCAGCACCCGCCCGTCGCCGCCGGCCAGGTCGATCGAACTCCACGGGGTCTCACTGCCGCCCCACCCGTGCGGGCCGCCGGTCAGACTCCAGGACTGGCCCACCGCGTACGGCAGCCGCATGCCCGTCCGGAAGTCGCCGCCGGCGTACTCCACTCTGGACGGA
>JABFYB010000034.1 GCA_013361475.1 Hamadaea sp. | reverse complement strand
CGGCCGGGTACGCCGAGATTCAGGGTCAGCGCGACGAGCAGCGGCACGAAGAACTGGGCGGCGATGTGCGGATGCCCGTTCGCCTGGGACACGATGCCGGGCGCGAAACCGCAGAACAATCCGCCGACGAAGGCGGCCGGCACCGACGTGCTGAGACGGCGGCGGAGGAAGGCGTACCAGGCGATCGCGGTGCCGGCCAACGCGGCGGTCGTGAAGATCGTGAAGCTCGCCCCCGGGCTGACCAGCCGGGTCACCGGGGCGAGGAGGACACCGACGAGCACCACCGAGGTGTTGCCCGCCAGGTTCGCCGCGGTCGGCGTGCCGAGGATGGGCGAGAGGAACGGATCACGGGCGTGGGCGATGGCCTGGGCGGTGTGCTGGAGCATCCATTCGAAGAGGATCTGGTCCTGGGGATTGGTGGCCAGGAGGCGCCGGCCGGGGTCCGCCCACAGACCCCGGAGAACCAGCACTGCCGCTAGGACGAAGAACGCGGCTGCCGCCAAATCCGGCCAAATCCTCCGCACGAGTGCCAGCATATTGTGATCCCCGCCGCCTCGGTTCCGAGTGCTGAGATGGCGGCCACGGCATCTTGGCCATCGGCGTCCGGACATGGCATTGTGAACGACATGAGTCCCGCCACGCTCCGTTCCGTGCTGCTGACCGCTCGGCGGCACGTCGACTACGGGCGTGTGCGGAGCGCGATCTGTCGGCTCGGCTGAGCGTCGCCCGAGGACTCCGTCGAAGGAGTCACTTCTTGTCCGGGCGCGCATGCGCCGGAGCAATGATGCTTGATCGCGGTCGTGCCGCGATGTCGGCGTAAAGCGCGCAATCCAAGCATCAGGAGGACGCCGCGATGGCGACCGATAATGCCGTGACTGCCAAACCCGCTGTCCGGCGGAAGCGCGGCGAGGGACAGTGGGCGCTCGGCCACCGGGAACCGCTGAACCCGAACGAGCGGACCAAGAAGGACGACAACCCCCTCAACGTCCGGGCCCGGATCGAGTCCATCTACGCCCACCACGGGTTCGCCAGCATCGACCCGGCCGACCTGCGCGGCCGATTCCGCTGGTGGGGCCTGTACACCCAGCGCAAGCCCGGCATCGACGGCGGTCGCACGGCGATCCTGGAGCCGCACGAGCTGGACGACGAGTACTTCATGCTTCGCGTACGCATCGACGGCGGCCAGCTGAGCCTGGCGCAGCTGCGCGTGCTCGCCGACATCTCCACGCGGTACGCCCGCGACACCGCCGACATCACCGACCGGCAGAACATCCAGTACCACTGGATCCGGATCGAGGACATGCCGGCGATCTGGCAGCAGCTCGAGGCGGTCGGCCTGTCGACCACCGAGGCCTGCGGCGACACGCCACGGGTCGTGCTCGGCAGCCCGGTCGCCGGGGTCAGCGCCGACGAGCTGGTCGACGCCACGCCCGCGATCGACGAGATCGTCGGCAAGTACGTCGGCGACCCGGCGTTGTCCAACCTGCCGCGCAAGTTCAAGACGGTGGTCTCCTGGCTGCCCGACGTGCCCTACGAGGCCAACGACGTCGCCTTCCTCGGCGTCGTCCACCCCGAGCACGGGCCGGGCTTCGACCTCTGGGTCGGCGGCGGCCTGTCCACCAACCCGATGCTCGCCCAGCGGCTCGGCGTGTGGCTGCCCCTCGCGGAGGTCCCCGAGGTCTGGAAGGGCGTCGTCGAGGTCTTCCGCGACTACGGCTATCGGCGGCTGCGCAACCGGGCGCGGTTGAAGTACCTCGTCGCCGACTGGGGCGTCGCCAAGTTCCGTCAGGTGCTCGAGGACGAGTTCCTCGGCCGCAAGCTGGTCGACGGTCCGGCGCCGGAGCTGCCGGCCCAGCCGATCGACCACATGGGCGCGCACCCGCAGCGTGACGGCTCCTTCTACGTCGGCGCCTCGCCGATCGTGGGCCGCGTCTCCGGGCCGATGCTCCACTCGCTCGCCGACGTGGCCGAGGCGCATGGTTCCCAGCGAGTACGCCTGACGCCGTACCAGAAGCTGCTGGTCCTCGACGTGGCGCCCGAGCAGGTCGACTCGCTCGCCGACGCCCTGGAGGGGATCGGGCTGCAGGCGCGGCCCTCGCAGATCCGGCGGTCGACGATGGCGTGCACCGGCATCGAATACTGCAAGCTCGCCATCGTCGAGACCAAGGCGACGGCGGCGGCGGTCGTCCACCACATCGAGTCCACCGGCCTCGACCTGCCGATCAGCGTCAACGTCAACGGCTGCCCCAACGCGTGCGCGCGTACGCAGGTCGCC
>JABFYB010000786.1 GCA_013361475.1 Hamadaea sp. | reverse complement strand
GGGTCAAGGTCACGAGAAAGTGCCACGATCGCGGGCGCGACGCGCGATCTCGGTTGCTGAGGCGCGTAGCTCCGCGAGGTCGACGCCGACCAGACGGCCGGCGCGTTTCACGATGCGGCCGTCGACGATCACGGTGTCTACATCGGACGGACGCAGGGACGTGACCACCGCGCCCGCGCAGCCGCCGTTCCCGGCGAGGTGTGCCAGGCCGTCGAGGAGGACGAGGTCGGCGCGTTTGCCGACGGTGATGGTGCCGATCCGGTCGGCCAGGCCGATGGCACGGGCGCCGTCGATGGTGGCCGCGTCGAGCTGCTGCTGGCGCTCGGCGACCGGCCTAAGGCCATACGAACGGCAGGGATGGCGTAGTCTCACCCAGCCTGCGCACGTAGGCGTCTTGATACACGGGGAGTTTCACCATGCCGGCTCGCGCTATCCGGCGTCTCGGTCTCCTGCTGACTATGACGCTTGGACTGATCGGTCTACCCAGCAGCGTCGCCACTGCCGACGTGCCGTTCACGATCTATGTCGCGCCCGGCGACGACACCGGTGACACCGGGCTGACTCCGTCGTCGCCGGTCGGCTCGCTCGCGCGTGCTCAGCAAGTCCTACGCGACGAAGCACCGGATTCCGACGTGGAGATCAGGATCAGCCCGGGGACCTATACGGCGCCGCAGACTGCTTGGAACTACTACGTGCGGGGCCACTCGATTAGCTTCATGCCGGTCGGCTACGCGGTCGGCCAAGACGCGAGTGCCATCCAACGGCCGGTCTTCGTCGGGCCCGACCCCGCCTCGGTCCCGGACGGGGAGCCCGACCCACGCGACGACTTCTGGTTCGACGCCACGCCGACAACCACTGGCATCGGGCTAGATTCGAACCTGCGCTTCTACCACCTCCAGATCGAGCACTATGCGGCCGGAGGTCTGCGCCTCAACGGTGGTTTCACGACCGACTCGTACGGCGTACGCGTCCCCAACGGCGCGGGGTTGAACAACAACCTCGTCGAGGACGTGGTGTTCCGCCAGTTGGGCAGCTCCTACGTCAACGACGGCATCGCGGGTTACGCCGGAGTCGATCTGGTCAACTCCTCGTACAACACGATCCGCGCCAGCACGTTCCTCAACCTGGAGAACTCCACCTCTCCCGGCAACATGCATGGGGTCTACTTCGCGCACGGAAGCTCTCACAACCAGGCGTACAGCAACACCTTCGCCATTATCACGGGCTCGCCGGTGAAGACCCGCAACGTGAGCAACGACAACGACATCAGCGGCAACGCGTTTAACTTCACCGGCACGATGGCCTTCTACGAGGAACAGCCGTGCAACTCGGGGACGTGCGACACGCCCGAGCCGGAGCAGGAGTGCCCTTCATTCGGCAACCTGTTCCACGACAACGACATCGGCAAGGGATTGGGTGGCATCAACATCTCGGTGTTCTACCTGTATCCACCGAACGGCGGCGTCACCTACGCCGGGTTCGACAAGTGCCACACCCGGTTGCACACCTGGGGCAACAGCTGACCGGCCTTAGGCCGTCGGCGCCGCCTGCCGGTACAGCAGGTTGCCGGGGGACGCTGGGTCCTCGCTGGTGTAGTAGTCACGGATCGCGTCGAGCACTTCGAGGACGGACAGCCGCCCGTCGCCGTCGGCGTCGACCGCGGTGAAGGCGCCGGTGATGTCGTCGACGGAAGAGCCGATGGCCTGCCACAACCGGGCCAGTTCGCCGGGAGCGAGGTAGCCGTCGTTGTCGCTGTCGGCGAGCCGGATGGTGGCGAGCGCCATCGGCGTGTAGACGGCGGCGAACTTCTCGCCGTCGATGAAGGCGGCTTGGAAGGCCGCGCCGAACTCCTCGCGGGTCATGCGTCCGTCACTCGGTACGCCCGCGTGCGCCGAGAGACAGTCCCAGTACCAGCCGTAGAGGCTGATCGTCTCGCGGCCCCGGGCGGTGGAGGTCTCCTGCCCGAAGGCGCTGAGGACCCGGCCGGCCTGATGCAGGAGCGCGGTGCGGTCGATCACCCCCCGCCGGGCCGTGTCGATCTGGTCGAAAGCGGCATCCAATTTGGGGGATAGCGGCGTTTTCTCCATGAATGAACGGTAGGGCGGCGGGAGCGGCGTACACAACTGGACTAACCCGACAAGGCGACGGTCGGCTCATAGCCCGGAGGACAGCCGAAGCGTGATCGCCCCGGCGATGATCGCGAGGAAGCTCAGCAGCTTGGGCAGGGTGAGCTTCTCCCGGTAGACCAGGGCCGCGAACACGACCGTGCCGATCGACCCCATCCCGGTCCAGATCGTGTAGCCGACCCCCACCTCGATGGTCCGCAGGGCGAGGCTGAGCGTGAAGACGCCGCCGGCCGCGGCGAGGAGGGTGAACACCGACGGCCACAGCCGGGTGAAACCCTTGGTGGCATTGGTCCCCAGGGCGAAGGCGATCTCGAAGACGATCGCGACGGCGAGATAGATCCAGGACATCATGTTCCTCCGCGATCAGTTGGAGCTGGTCAGTTGCGGCGTGGTCAGTTCGGGCCGGGTCGACGGACGCGCGGGCCGGTCGGCCAGCTTGAGGCCCAGGACGCCGCCGATGATGAGGAAGAAGGCGATGATCTTCCCGGCGTTGAGCGACTCTTCGAAGATCAGCGTGCCCAGCACGACGGTGCCGACCGAGCCGATCCCCGTCCACACGGTGTAGCCGACGCTGACGTCGAGGGTTCGCAGGGCCAGGCTGAGGAAGAAGATCCCCGCGGCCGCGGCGACGACCGTGAGCAGTGACGGCCCGAGGCGGGTGAAGCCGTCGGTCGCGTTGGTCGCCAGGGCGAAGACGACCTCGAAGACCGAGGCGATGAGCAGGTAGATCCAGGCCATGACGAGCGCCTTCCAATTGCTTGTATGTACAAGTACTAGCCGCGACAAAGCTTGTATGTACAAGTAAGCTGTTGTCAAGACGAAAGGACGGCGGCGTGGATCACGATGAACGGCTGTGGGCCGGCGTACTGGGGGCGTATTCGCAGGTCGAGGGGCGGTTGGGGACGATGCTCCAACGGCGGCACGGATTGGGGCTCTCCGAGTACCGGGCGCTGAGTCACCTCGCCACGGCCGACGGCGGCGAACTGCGGATGACCGAGCTGGCCGACCGGCTCGGCCTCACTCAGAGCACGCTGACCCGGCTGCTCGGCCGGCTGATCGCCGCCGGCTACGCCGCCCGTGACACGTGCCCGGAGGACAAGCGTGGGGCGTACGCGGTGATCACGGCGGCCGGGCGGACGCGGCAGACCAAGGCTCGCCCGGACTACGCGGCGACGCTCACCGACGCGCTCGACGCCGCCGCCGAGACCGAACCGCTCATCCGCGCGCTGCGCGCGTACGGGCAGGCCAAGTAGGCTCTCCGAGCGTGACCAAGATCGGATCAGCGTTCCTGCCCGTCCACAACCCGGCCGCCGCCGCGACCTGGTACCACGAGACCTTCGGGCTGACCGTCGAGTCGGCCGACACCTGGTCTGCTGTCCTCGCCGACGAAGCGGGCCGGCGGCTGACCCTGCTCGGCCCGGCGAGCGGCATCCAGGCACAGCCGGGGCTGCCGTGGGCGACGCACAACCTCGTCGTCGAGGACCTGGATTCGGCGTACGCCCGCCTTCAGGCCGTCGTGACGAGCGGGATCGACGGCGATCCCGCGGTCTGCCGCTTCTTCACGATGCCCGATCCCGACGGGAATACGCTGCTCGTCTGCGACCGATAAGTCCCCGTCGACCGATCGGTCCGGCCGGGCGGGCCATTCGTGTGGACGCGTCCGTGTCACGGGTTTCGCCGATTCGGCGTCGCGGGGCATGATCTGCGGCATGGCGTACGACCCGGATCCGCCGACGCAGCTGCTGCCCACTCACCAGCAGGGGCGGCACGCCGCACCCAGCTCGCCGAACCGGTGGCTCTTCGGTGTGATCGGCGGAGCCGCCGTGCTGGCGATCCTCCTCGGCATCCTCACCGGGCTGCTGCTGACGGGCGGCACCCCGGAGCCGAAGCACACGGCCGCCGGACCGACGGCCGCCGCCGAACCCACTGAAGAGGAGACCCTGGAGCCGTCGCCCGAGGTCACGACGGTGTCGCCGTCGCCGACTCGAAAGCCCTCGCCGACACCGGTCAAGAAGACGGCCGCGCAGCTGATCGCGTCGACCCGCGCCTTACTCGACTCCTACGAGCGGGCCGGCCGCGTCGACGAGGAGGCCGCCGACATCCTCGGCGGCGACCTGCGTGACCTCGCTCGGAATGTGGCGAGCGGCCGCACGCGGCGGGCCTGGAGCGACCTCACGGACGCGGGCCGCCACCTGCGGAATCTCCACGAGGAGGACCAGGTCGGTGATCGCGAGTACCAGGCGCTCGCCGCTGCGCTGACCGAGATCGCGAAGGCGCTCCCCCGCACCTGAGCCGTCGGCCGCCGCGGTCAGGCCCGGGAGTCCAGCAGCTCGGCGATTTCGGCGTAGCCGCGCTGCTTGGCGTGCCGCAACGGCGTCACGCCGTCCTTGTCGGCGATCGCCGGGTCGGCTCCGGCATCCAGCAGGATGCCCACGATCTCCACGTACGGCCTTGAGCCGTCGCCGAGAATCACGGCCTCGAGCATCGCCGTCCAGCCGAGATCGTTGACGTGGTTCACGTTGATGCCGGTCTGCACGACGCGGCGTACGTAGTCGACGTGGCCGCGCTCGCTGGCCGGGATCACCGAGATGCCGCCGAACCGGTTGCGCAGATTCATGTCAGGCTCGGCCGGAAGCAGTGCCTCCAGCATGGCCACGCTGCCGGTGACGCCGGTGACCAGCCACGGGCTGTCGTTCCGGTCGTCCTGCGCGTCGACGTCGGCGCCCGCGTCCAGCAGCGCCTTCGCGGTGTCGACGTGATCGTTCAGCGCCGCCAGCAGCAGCGGCGTACGCCGATGGTCGTCGCGTACGTCGACCGGCACGCCAGCCGCCAGCTCTCGGCGTACCGTCGCGGTGTCACCGGAAGCGGACGCGGACAGGAGGGTTTCGGCGGAGGGCATGGTGGTCTTCTCTTCCTGCAGGGTGACGACGGTGATGGACAGCGCGGCCGCGAGGACCGCGAAGAGGATGACGAGACGGCGCTTCATGGACGACCTCGCAAGGTGATCAGGCGGCGGTTGACCGCTTCCGTGACCGCCGCGGTACGCGAGTCGACGCCGAGCTTGCCGAAGACGTGGACCAGGTGGGTCTTCACGGTGGCCTCGCTGATGAGCAGGCGGCGGGCGATCTGCTGGTTGGTCAGGCCCTCGGCGAGCAGGGTGACGATCTCGGTCTCCCGGGCGGACAGCGCCACGCCCGGCTGGTGCACCTGACGGGCGAGCCGACCGGCCACCGCCGCCGACAGCGCGGTACGCCCCGCCGCCGCGTCGTCGATCGCGCGGAACAGGTCGTCCGGCGCGATGTCCTTGAGGATGTAGCCGACCGCACCGGCGGCCATCGCCCGCACCACGTCGGCGTCACTGTCGTAGGTGGTCAGCACGAGCACCCGGGGCGCCGGGTCGAGCGCGAGCAGTCGACGGGTCGCCTCGACCCCGTCGATGCCCGGGCCGAGCTGGAGATCCATGAGGACGACCTCCGGGTGCAGCGCGGCCGCCAGCGACACCGCCTGCTCGCCGGTGCCCGTCTCCGCGACGACTTCGACACCCGGCTGCGACTCCAGCAGTGCGCGCAAACCGGCCCGGACGACTACGTGGTCGTCGACCAGCAACAGTCTCATGAGGAGGCTCCCTCCGTCGGGATCGCCACCGCGATCGCCGCGCCCCGGCCGGGCTCGGACTCGACGGTGACCCGGCCACCGGCCAACTCGGCCCGCCGCCCGATCGCCTCCAGGCCGAACCCCCGGCCCGGACCGGCCGGTGGCTGCGCCGGATCGAACCCCACCCCGTCGTCCACGACGTCGAGCCGTACCTCGTCGGGGAGGTAGCTCAGGGTGACCGCGGCTGTCTGCGCTTGGGCGTGCTCGGCGACGTTCGCCAGCGCGCCCTGGACGATCCGCAACAGCGTCATCGCGGTGGACTCCGGCAGCGCGTACCGGTCGCCGTCGACGGCGAACCGGACCGCGGGGCCGCGAATGCCGGCGCAGACGTCGGCGATCGCCTGCTCGAGGCTGCGCCCCCGCAACGAATTGAGGTCCATCACGACCGTCCGGATGTCGCCGAGCGTGTCCCGGTTGACCGTCATGGCCTGCCGCAGATTCGCCTGGGCGGCGGCCGCGGGCCAGGCCCGGTCGGCCGCCTGGAGCAGCAGGTTCACGCTCGACATGCCCTGCGCGATGGTGTCGTGCAGGTCGCGCGCCAGCCGCGCCCGCTCCTCCAGCGCACCCGCGCGGCGGCGGCTCTCGGCCAGCGCCTGGCTCGTCCGGGCGAGCTGCAGGTACGCGGCCGTGGTGATGATCGCCACCCCGGCCGGGCCGGCGATGAGCCCGACATCGGGATGCCAGCCGTTCAGCCGGACGAACGAGAGCACCACCACGGCGGTGAGCACGGCGATGATCGTGACCGCGGTCCGCGGCGAATAGTCGTCCAGCGCGACGAAGACGAGTGGCACGGCACACAGCGCGAAACTGGGCGCGAGCAGGACGATCGCCAGCCAGATGACGGCCACGAGGAGCAGCCCCACCCGGCGCGGCCGCCACACCATCGTGAGCGCGTACGCGACCGCCAGCAGCGCCGCGAGCCCGAGCACCGGCGCGCTCCAGCCGTGCCGGGCCACATACCTGGCCGCCGACGAGGCGAGCAGCAGGTAGAAGCCGGCATGCATCCAAACGCGCATGATCCAACCCTACGGCCGCCGGGAACGCCGCCATCAACCATTCGATGGATGCCGCGATCGATCTACCGCCGCAGGTGGGGCCGTGTTTTCCCGGCAAGACTCGAATCCGTTGGCCGGTCCTTCCCACCGGTATCAGCCCACCGGATCAGTCCGGGTCAGTCTCACCGGATCAGTCTCACCGGATCAGTCGCTAGAAAGGATCGGGATCATGCAGATCAGCCGTCGTCTCGCCCTCACCGTCGGAGCGGGCGCACTGACCGCCGCCGGCGCTCTGGGCATCGCACTGCCCGCGACCACCGCCGCCGCGGTCACCGCCGCCCCCGCGGTGTCCGTCCGCTCCACCGTCGAGGTGCGTACGCTCAGCGACGACGCTGTGATGCGCGCCGCGCAGGCCGCGCTCGCCGCCGCGACCAAGGACGGCCAGAAGGTCTCCGTCGTCGTGATGGACCGCTCCGGCCTCGTCCGGATCGCCCTGCACAGCGCCGGAGCCGGACCGCAGACCGACGAGTCCGCCGAGCGCAAGGCGTTCACCGCAGTCTCGTTCGGTCAGGCCACCTCGGCGCTCGCCGCCCGGGCCGGGGGCGACGGACCGTCCATTCGCGACATCCCCGGCACGTTGTTCCTGGGCGGTGGGGTGCCCGTCGTCGTCGACGGCGCCCCGATCGCGGGCATCGGCGTCGGCGGGGCGCCCAGCGGCGACCTCGACGAGAAGTACGCCGCCGCCGGCGCGGCCGCCCTCCGCTGACCCGCTGTCACGGCGGCAGATCACGGTTATGCATGGAATCTTGGTCCAAGATCACATGCGTAACCGTGATCTGCCGCTGAAAAAGCTGCCAAAACCGCAGCGCTAGGCGGTGACCCACGAGGGGTCGTCGCGCCGATGGTCCAGGTAGTTCTGCACCGTGGTCAGGCTCGCCATCGAACCCATCCGGTCGACGAACTCGTACCCGTCGAGGTGGTCGACCTCGTGCTGGACGACGCGGGCGGCGTACCCGGTGAACTCCTGGTGCACTTCCGCGCCGTCGCGCCCGGCGAAGGTGACGACGACGGACAACGATCGCGGCACGACCCCCATGATCCCCGGCACGCTGAAGCACCCTTCCCAGCCCAGCACGTCGGCCGGGGAACGCCGCACGATCACGGGGTTGATCATCTCGACGAGCGGCGTCTCGGGGCGGTCGGGGAAGACGTCGGTCTTGCGTACCTCGACGACCACGACGCGGGCCGACACGCCCACTTGCGGCGCGGCGAGCCCGGCGCCGTTCAGCGACCGCAGTCGCGTGACCATCGCGTCGAGTAGCTCGTGGGCCTCGGTGACCGGATCGATCACCGCGACGGGCGCCTTCAGCCGCGGGTCGCCGATCGTGACCAGGCCCTCCCCGGCGAGGCCGGACATCCAGGCGCGGTCGCTCTTGGCCAAGCTCATCTCGCGGCTCCCCACGGAACATACAAGCGCCGGCATCGCTCCACATTGTCGTCGAGCTGCCGGACGAGCGTCTCATAGGCGTCCAGGCCCCGGAGCGAGGCGAGGCCGAAGTCCGCTTCGCGGCGGAGCAGCTGCACGGACAGGAAACCCAGCTCCACCGCGGCGCGCAGACACGCCAGCGCCGGCTCGGTCTGCCCCAGTTCCGCGTACACGTGGGTCAATCGATAGGTGATGTAGCCGTTGGCCGGATGCGCGGCGCGCAGCTCGTCGGCCAGCCGCCGGGCCGTCTCCGCGTGGCCCGCGGCCGCGTGGATGTTCGCGAGCCACGCGGTGGTCCGGCTGTTCGCCTCGGTCGCGCCGAGTCGCTCCAGCGCCTCCGCCCAGGTCCCCGGGCGGAGGTAGCCCAGGAGCGTCCACACTGTCACGTCCGTGGGATCGGCCTCCACGCCTTCGCGGGCCACTCGCGCCGCGAGCTCCCCGCCGTCTTCCATGTGGTACGCCGCCAGCGCGACCGCCCAGCGCGTGTTGGCGTCGGTGGGGTGACTGGTCAGGTAGGCGCGCGCGGTCTCGACGGCGGCTTCGTGGCGGCCGAGGAGCATGAGGCACCAGATCCGCAGCTTCTGCGCAGCCAGGTCGGTGGGGTCGGCCGCGAGCACCGAGTCGACCAGCGGCATCGCGACGTCGGCGAGCCCGGCGTTGGTCAGCGCGCGGGCGAACGCGACGGAGGCGTCGAGGCTGTCCGGGTGCCGGGTGTAGACCGAACGGCCGGCCCGCAGGGCGTGCTCGTGCCAGCCCATGTCCCAGCAGGCCCGGATGAAGGTGATGTGGGCGATGACCGATCCGGGGTCCGCTTCGAGCGCCGCCTCGACGTCCCGCAGTGCCCGGTCCAGCGCCTCGCTGGAGTCGGCCCAGCCCGCGAAGTACTTCCGCCATTGGGTGTAGCCGCGGGCGGCGATCGCCCCGGCGAAGGTCGGATCGTGCGTGACCGCCCGTTCCAGCAGCGCCTCGGCGGCCTCGATCCCCTCGCGGTCGTCGTGCGCCAGCAGCCCGTACCCGCGCCGGTACAGCTCCCGGGCCGGTCCGTCCTCAAAAGACAGAGCCGGGCCGGTCGGCGGTGCGGGGGCGTACGCGGGCGGCGGTCCGCTGAGCAGACCGGCGAGATCCTCGACGGGCAGCCGCAGCGCCTTGGCCAGCCGGGGACGGTGCCACGGCTGCGGCTCGGTCTCGCCCGACTCCCAGCGGATGACGGTGGTCCGGTCGACGCCGAGGGCGGCGGCCAGCTCCTCCTGGCTGAAGCCCATCGTCTTGCGTCGTTCCGCCAACGCCCGGCGCCGCACCGTCCACCCCCTACCGTCTTGCATATTTACGCAGATCAGGACAGCCCGTGCAACGGGGATGCCACCTTTCTGCCACGTTGTCACCGTGTCGGTGGGGCGGCGTACCTGGTTGGCTGGTCCTCGTGACACC
>JABFYB010000728.1 GCA_013361475.1 Hamadaea sp. | reverse complement strand
GGTCACCGACTCCAGCGCCGACCCCGACCTGATCGAGGGCTTCCGGCACGCCGGCCTCACCGTCATCGTCGCCTGAACCGCCGGTCCTGCCGGCCCCCGCCGCCGAACCCTGATCCAGCCCCAAAACCACGCACGAAAAGCCGGGAAACGCCGGGCGCGCGCCACGGGACAGCGGTATCTCGTAATGCGCTGTACTGTCCCCGCATGGCTCCCGTACTCGAGATCCACGGGCTTCACAAGACCTACCGCGGGCTGTTCGGCGGGTCGCGTACCGCCCTGGACGGCTTCGACATGGTCGTCGAGGCCGGTGAGGTGCACGGCTTCCTCGGCCCCAACGGTTCGGGGAAGACCACGACGCTGCGGACGCTGCTCGGCCTGATCAAGGCCAACGGCGGCGAGATGCGCGTCCTCGGCCGCCCGGTGCCCGACGATCTGCCCGCCGTGATCGGCGAGGTCGGAGCCATCGTCGAGAGTCCACAGTTCTTCGGGCACTTCTCCGCGCGCGACACGCTCAGCCTGCTCGCCGACGCCGGGAACGTGCCGCAGACCCGGGTCGACGAGGTGCTGGAACTCGTCGGGCTGCGCGACCGCGCCAAGGACAAGGTGAAGGCGTACTCGCTGGGCATGAAGCAGCGGCTCGCGGTGGCATCCGCGCTGCTCAAGCAGCCGCGCCTGCTCATCCTGGACGAGCCGGCCAACGGCCTCGACCCCGGCGGCATCCGTGAGATGCGCGACCTCATGCGGGGCCTCGCCGCGGGCGGCATGACCGTGGTGCTGTCCAGCCACATCCTCAACGAGGTCGAACAGATCTGTGACAGCGTCACGATCATCTCGCGCGGCCGCCGCGTCACCGCCGGGTCCGTGGCGCAGGTGCTCGCCGCGCACTCCACCGGTCAGGTTTTGGTACGCCTGGAGTCGCCGGCTGATCTCGCGACGGCTGGCGCGGCGTTGACCGACGTGGGCGGACGGGTCACGGCCCACCCCGATCATCTGCTCGTCGCCGGGATCGCCAAGCCGGCCGAGATCACGCGTACGCTCGCCGCCCGAGACCTGTTCGTCAGTGAGCTCTCCCCGGTGGTGGCCGACCTGGAGAGCGTCTTCCTCCAGCTCACCGGCACCGCGCCGGTCGCCGGTCAGCACCGGCAGGTGGATCAGTCCGTCGTCGCTCCGACCTCCGAGGTGACCGCATGAGTCTCGTCCGCGCCGAGCGCCGCCGCCTGCACAAGCGCCGCGTCACCGTGGTCATGCTGGCCATCGGGTTGATCCTGCTCGGTCTCATCGCGGGCGGCACCTGGTTCAGCAACCAGAAGGTGAGCGAGGCGACCCGCGCCGCCGCGGCGGCCCAGGCGGAGCAGGAGTACCAGCGGTCTCTTGAGGACTGGAACAGGCACAAGCAGGACTGCGAGGACGAGGTCAAGGCGGGCCGGGTTCCGGCGGAGGCCTGCCAAGGGCCGCAGCGGGAGTACTTCCGCGCGGAGTACTACATGCCGAGCACGTTCGACTTCAAGGCGTCGTTCCGCGAGATGATCATGGTCTGGGCGATGATCGTCGCGTTCGTGGCGCTCGTCATCGGAGCCTCCTCCATCGGCGCCGAGTGGAGCAGCGGCAGCATGATGAACCTGCTGACCTGGCAGCCCCGGCGCGTACGCGTCCTCGCCACGAAGCTGGGCGTGCTGATCGGCGTGCTCACCGGGTGGTCGCTCGTCCTCGGAGCACTGTGGACGGCGGCGATGTGGGTCACGGCGGTCTTCCGAGGCACCACGGCCGGAATGACCTCGGGCACCTGGCAGTCCTTCGCCCTCACCGGGCTCCGTGGACTCGGCGTGGTGGCGGCCGGGGCGATCTTCGGCTTCGTCCTGGCGTCGCTCGGCCGGCGTACGGCGGTCGCGATGGGCGTCCTGATCGCGCTGATCGTCGTCACCCAGTTCGGCCTCACGATCCTGCTCTTCATGGCGAAGGTCCGCTATCCGGAGATGTTCTTCGTGGGCAACTACCTCCAGGCCTGGATGAACGGCTCGGTCACGCTCTACGACCAGACCAGCTGTGACTTCAGCACCGGTGCCTGCCAGCCGCAGGAGCTCATCCTCACCTGGCAGCGGGCGGGCTCCATCTTCGGCGTGGGGCTGGTCGCCTTGGTGGGCGCGGCCATGTGGCAGATCCGCGCCCGCGACGTCGCTTGATTTCGCCGTTAGACTGGGCGAACGTGCTCAGGACAACGGCGGAGGTCAATAGATGGCGGAACTGGACGTCCACCAGCAAGCCATAATTCCCTCCCAGCGTGAAGAGTCCGCAGCCGCAGTCGAGGAGTCCGACGACTTCCTCGACTCGGATCTGCCCGCGCGTCCGATCCCGACGCAGCGGATCACCTTGTCCGAGCGGGACCAGGCCATCCTGGCCTTCGAACGGCAGTGGTGGAAGCACGCCGGGGCGAAGGAGCAGGCGATCCGGGAGACCTTCGAGGTCAGCGCGACCCGGTATTACCAGCTGCTCAACAAGCTGCTGGACGATCCGCAGGCATTGGCGTACGACGCGGTGCTGGTCAACCGGCTGCGCCGGCTGCGGATGAGCCGCGGCCGCAGCCGCGCCTGAGCCGCCTCATCCGGTGGCCCGCTGGTAGCGGGCGGCCACCTTGCGCAGCTCCTCGACCAGGTCGGGGGAGTCCTCCACCGTGAAGTCGTGCCCGATCGCGCCCAGCCACACCGCCATCATCTCGACGTTGTCCGCGCCCAGCGTCACCGCGCTGCGATCCTCCCCGACCGCCTCGACCTGGCCCAGCATGGCCGGCAACCGTTCGGCCACGACCTGGGCCGACGCGTGGATGATCACCCGGGCGGTGAACCGCCACGCCGCCGTGCCGACCCCGCGGGACACGTACGCCGCCAGATCCTCGGCCGGCAGCGGCCGGGGAGCGAAGCGTGGCCCGGTCGGGATCTTCGGCTCGAGGCGGTCCACCCGGAAGGTGCGCCAGTCGTGCCGTTCGACGTCCCAGGCGACCAGGTACCAGCGGCGACCCCAGGTCACGAGGCGATAGGGCTCGACGTCGCGCCGGCTGACCGAGGTGTCGTGCGAGCGGTAGTCGAAGCGCAGGCGTTCGTGGTCGCGGGCGGCGTTCGCGATGGCGGTCAGCACGCCGGCGTCGACTTGCGGACCACGTTGTTCCGGCCCGACGGCGACGGTGTAGCTCTGGAGGGTGTTGACCCGGCGGCGCAATCGGCTCGGCAGCACCTGCTCCAGCTTGGCCAGCGCCCGTAACGCGGTCTCCTCGATGCCGGAGACCGATCCGGTCGCCGCCGTACGCAGCCCGACCGCCACCGCGACGGCCTCTTCGTCGTCGAGGAGCAGCGGCGGGAGATTGGCGCCCGCGCCGAGCCGGTAGCCGCCGATCGCGCCCCGGGTCGCGTGCACCGGATAACCCAGCGAGCGCAGCCGGTCGACGTCGTTGCGAACGGTCCGGGTGCTCACTTCGAGGCGGTCGGCGAGTTCGTTGCCGGTCCATTCGCGGGGGGTCTGCAGCAGGGAGAGCAGACGAAGCAGGCGGGCGGAGGTCTCCAACATGCTCGTCATTCTGCCGGACCATTAGGAACGAGGTGTTCCTATTCGGCTGGCAGAGTCCTGAGCATGAGAAATCACAAGTGGCTCGGTCTCTTCGCCGTCCTCGCCGCGACGATCATGAACCTGCTCGACTCGACCGTGGTCACGGTGGCCGCCCCGGCCATCCGGGCCGACCTCGGCGGTTCGTACGCGAGCCTGCAGTGGATCGCCGCGTCCTACACCCTGGCGCTGGCCGTCGGGCTGCTGACCGGCGGGCGGCTCGGCGACATGTTCGGCCGCCGGCGAATGCTCATGATCGGCGTCGTCGGCTTCGTCGTCGCTTCCTTGGCCTGCGCGGTCGCCTGGTCGCCCGAGGCGTTGATCGGAGCGCGCGTCCTCCAGGGGTTGTTCGGCGCGGTCATGATCCCGCAGGGCTTCGGACTCATCCGCGACCTGTTCCCGCCGCACGAGATCGGCAAGGCGTTCGGGGCGTTCGGCCCCATCATCGGCCTGTCGACGATCCTCGGCCCGATCGTGGCCGGCCTGCTCGTCGACGCCGACCTGGTCGGCACCGGATGGCGTGCGGTCTTCGCCATCAACCTCCCGATCGGGCTCTTCGCCCTGCTGGCCGGGGCGAAAGCACTTCCCCCGGGCGTCAGCCCCGCTGGGCGTACCCTCCGCTTGGACCTGGGCGGCGCGGTGCTGGCCGGGACCGGGATGCTGATGCTGGTCTACCCGCTGGTGCAGGGCCGGGAGCTGGACTGGCCCGCGTGGATCTTCGCCCTGCCGGCCGCCTCGGTGGCCGTGCTGGGCGTGTTCGTCGCGAGCCAGGTACGCCGCAAGCGGGCCGGCCGCACCCCGCTCGTCGAACTGAGCGTCTTCGCCAAGCGGTCCTACTCGACCGGCGTCCTCTTCGTGATCGTCTTCTTCGGCGCGGTCGTCGGGCTGTCCCTCGCGATCGCGATGTTCCTGCAGCTCGGACTGGGCTACAGCCCGGTCGAGGCCAGCCTCACCATGGCCACCTGGGCGGTCGGCGCGTTCCTCGGCACCGGCTTCGCCGCCGGCACGATGGCCAAGCTGGGCCGGCGCGTGCTGCACCTCGGGCTGGCGCTCATCGCGGCCGGGCTGACCTGGGTGTACGCCGTCTTCGCGCAGGCGGGCGTGGGCGTCGACGGCGGTGACCTGGCCTGGCCGCTGCTCGTCTACGGCATCGGCATGGGCATGATCTTCGTGCCGCTGTTCGACATCATCATGGGGCAGATCGCCGACCACGAGGTCGGCTCGGCCGCCGGGATGCTGGAATCGCTCCAGCAGCTGGGCGCCTCCCTGGGCGTGGCCGTGCTGGGCACCGTCTTCTTCGGCACCCTCGGTACGCGCTTCGACCCGGCCGCCTTCGTGACGGCGACGAAGCTGGTCGTCCTGATCACCTTGGGCCTGATCGGGCTGGCCTTCGTCCTCGGCTTCCTCCTGCCTCGGCGGGCTCGGGCGCACACCCCCGCCCCCGCTCCTTCTCCCGCTGCCGCTCCTTCTCCCGCCCCCGCCGACGCTCCCGCTGCCGCCTGACGTGCCTCGCTACGCCCGCTCTTTGTGCGCTGGATCAGGGTTCTCGGTCGAATCTTGGCCCAAGATTCGACCCGGAACCCTGATCCAGCGCCGTACGTCGGAGCGGCGCGGCGCGGGCATCGGGGGGAACCCCGATGCCGGTGCGCGGAGCCACCCTTACGGTTGGCCTCATGCGCAGCATCTCCCGGCGCCTTGTCGGCGTCGTTGCCGCGATCGGCCTCGCCGTCGCGGCGGTCGCGATCGCGGCCCAGCCCGCTCAGGCGGCGTACCAGACGGTGGACGCGATGGTGCCGGGCGCGCAGGGCGATGATCCCGCGGTCCTCGACACGACCTTGTACCTCCCGGGCGACGGCAAGAGCAAGCATCCCGCGGTGCTGCTGGCGCACGGGTTCGGGGGGACGAAGCAGTCGGTCGCGCAGGACGCCAAGGATCTCGCCGATCGGGGCTACGCCGTACTCACCTATTCCGCGCGTGGGTTCGGGCGCAGCACCGGGCACATTCACCTGGACGCCCCGCAGTACGAGGTCAAGGACGCGCAGTTGCTGCTGGACTGGCTGGCCGCGCGTACGGACATCGAACTGGACGCCGCCGGTGACCCGAAGGTCGGCGTGGTCGGCGGCTCCTACGGCGGCGGCCTCGCGTTACTGCTCGCGGCGTACGACCAGCGAGTGGACGCGATCGTGCCGATGATCACCTGGAACGACCTGAGCACCGCGCTCGTGCCGAACGGCGTGTTCAAGCAGGCCTGGGCGGGCGTCTTCTTCGCCGGCGGCGCTGCCGCGACGGGCACTTCCGCGGCGGGCGCGCCGGCCATGGGCGTCGGGGCGGGCGATCCCGCTTGTGGACGGTGGGCCGCCGACGTGTGCGCGGCGTACCTCAAGATCGCGACGACCGGCGTCCTCGACGACCAGACGAAAGCGCTGCTCGGCGACCGCAGCCCGGCCGGTGTGCTGAATCGGATCAAGGCGCCGGCGTTGCTGGTCCAAGGCGAGGCGGACACGCTCTTCCCGTTGTCGGAGGCGGACGCCAACGCCCGGGGCATCACCGGCGCCCCCGTACGCGTCGCCTGGTACACCGGTGGCCACGACGGCGGCGAAGGACCACAGTCCGATCAGGACCGAGTCAAGTTCCTGATGCTGCAATGGCTCGATCACTACGTCCGCGGCGAGGGCGACGCCCCGTCGACGAGCTTCACCTACTCCCGGGTCACCGGCCTCGACGCGGTCGAGCGCGGCCGGCTCGCCACCGGCTACTCCGTGGACGCGTACCCGGGGATGGGGGGCGACGCGACGACCACCGTCGAGCTGAGTGGCCCGGCGCAGGAGATCGCCAGCCCGCCCAACGGGTCGCCCGCCGCAATCTCCTCGCTGCCCGGTGCCGGGGCGGCGGCGTCGCTGTTGAGCAGCCTCTCCACCGATGTGCCCGGCCAGCACGCGCGGTTCGAGACCCAGCCGATCAATGGCGGGCTGACGATCGTCGGCTCGCCGAAGGTCCGGATCAAGGTGGCCTCGCCGACCGGCGAGGCGACGGTCTTCGTCAAGCTCTACGACGTCGCCCCGGACGGCACCGCCACGTTGGACAACGGGCTGCTCACGCCGCTCAAGCTCACCGGACTCCCGGCCTCGCTGAGCACGGCCCAGCCGGTCGAGGTCACCCTCCCCGGCGTCGTGCACCGGGTCGAGGACGGCAACCGGCTGCGTCTCGTCGTCGCCACCGCCGACCAGGCGTACCTGGGCCCGGTCGACCCGGTCACCTACTCGGTGGACCTGGCCGCGGCCCAGCTCACGCTGCCCACCGTCGACGGCACGCCGATCCAGACCTCCGAGGCGCTGTGGGTGTGGTTGCTCGTCGGCCTGGTCGCCGCCCTGGTCATCGGGGTGGTCGCGGCCGTCGTCATCGCCCGCGTCCGCGGTCGTCGCAAGGAACAGACGATCACCAGCGAGTACGCCGACACGCCGCTGTCGGTCAAGGGGCTGCGCAAGACGTACGGGAAGTTCGTGGCGGTCGACGAGATCAGCTTCACCGTCGAACGGGGTCAGGTCGTCGGTCTCCTCGGCCCGAACGGGGCCGGCAAGACGACCAGCCTCCGGGTGCTCATGGGGCTGACCCAGGCGACCGCCGGCGACGTGCTGATCTTCGGGCACCGGCTGGCCCCGGGCGCGCCGGTGCTCTCCCGCATCGGGGCGCTCGTCGAAGGGCCCGGTTTCCTGCCGCACCTCACCGGTGAGCAGAACCTGCGGGCGTACTGGCGGGCCACCGGCCGGCCGTGGGAGGACGCCCGGTTCACCGAGGCGCTGGCGATCGCCGGGCTCGGCGACGCGATCCACCGCCGGGTCAAGACCTACTCGCACGGCATGCGGCAGCGGCTGGCCGTCGCCCAGGCCATGCTCGGCCTGCCCGAACTCCTGGTGCTCGACGAGCCGACGGACGGGCTCGACCCGCCACAGATCGCCGAGATGCGCCGGGTCCTCCAGCGGTACGCGGTGGACGGCCGGGCGGTCCTCGTCTCCAGCCACCTGCTGGCCGAGGTCGAGCAGACCTGCACCCACGCCGTCGTCGTCCACAAGGGCCGGGTGGTGGCCTCGGGCCGGGTCGACGAGATCGTCGGCGACACCCCGACGACGCAGTTCGAGGTGACCGACCTCGACCTGGCCCAGAAGGTGCTGGACCGGGTGGACGGCATCGCCGGGTACGCCGTCGACGGCGAGCGCACGCTGGTCGCCGACCTGGGCGGGGTGCCCCGCACGGAGGCGGTCGCCGCCCTGGTCCGAGCCGGGGTCGGCGTCGACCGGGTGACCCCGCGACGGCGGCTCGAAGACGCGTTCCTCGCCCTCGTCGGCGACTCGACGGCAGGAAGTGGAGACCGATGAGCACGCTCACCCTGCAAGGCGCGGCCGAAGGCTACAACGCGCACCGGACGCTGACCGTCGGCTCCGAGTGGGGCCGGCAATGGCGCCGCCGGCGTACGCAGTTGGCGCTCGGCTTCATGGTCCTGCTCCCCCTGATCCTGCTGATCGCGTTCGAGTTCGGCTCCGACTCCTCCGACGAGGGCGGCGGCCGTGGTCAGTTCTCGGCGCTGGTCGACGTCGCCACCGCCGGTGGACTGAACTTCGCGCTCTTCACCCTGTTCGTCAGCTCGGGCTTCCTCCTGGTGGTGGTGGTCGCCCTGTTCTGCGGCGACACCGTCGCGAGCGAGGCGAGCTGGGGGAGTCTGCGCTACCTGCTGGCGATCCCCGTGCCCCGGGCCCGGCTCCTCGGCGTCAAACTGACCGTCGCCCTCGGCTACTGCGCGCTCGCCATGCTGACCCTGCTGGCCACGGCGCTCGCCGTCGGCACCCTCCGCTACGGCTGGCATCCGCTGCGCTCCGGACTCGCCGCCGACATCCCCGCCGGCGAAGGTCTCGTCCGGCTGCTCGCCGTCACCGGCTATCTCGGGCTCTCGCTGCTGGTCGTGGCCGGGCTGGCGTTCCTGCTGTCGACGCTGACCGATGCCCCGCTCGGCGCGGTGGGCGGGGCGGTCCTGCTCTACATCGTGTCCAGCATCCTCAACCAGATCACCGCGCTCGGCGGCCTCCGGAACCTGCTGCCGACCCACTACAGCCAGGCGTACCTGGGGCTGCTGACGACGCCGGTGCAGGTGGACGACGCGGTCAAGGGCGCGATCTCGGCCTTGGCGTACGCCGCGATCTTCTGGATCGCCGCCTGGGTCCGCTTCCTCCGGAAGGACGTCACCTCGTAAGCGACTCCTGACCGAGCGGTGAGAGTCACATCTCACCTCTCGGAACCTGGTCGCCGCCCGGATCATGGTTCTGCTTAACTGGCAACACAACCGAATACCTCATCCAGAGGAGCAGAGGGACACGGCCCGATGAAGCTCCGGCAACCCCTGACCGAGCCTTGAGCTGCGGCGGTAGGTGCCAACTCCGTCCGGAATCAACCCGGGAAGATGAGAGGAAAGATCCTCATGACTGTGCTTGGCACGGCTTCACCCGCCCGCAACCTCGTCTGTCGCGCTTGCGGTGCGACTTTCCCCCTCGCGGCTCAGCACGCGTGTTTCGAATGCTTCGGACCCCTCGAAGTCGCGTACGACATCGAAGCCTTGAAGCAGGTGACCCGCGAGCAGATCGAGGCGGGCCCGAACAACATCTGGCGCTACGCCGGCCTGCTGCCTGCGGGCCAGGACGAGGCCGCGCGGGTGACCTTGAACCCCGGACTCACGCCGCTCGTGCGCGCGGACCTGCTGGCCGCGGAGCTGGGCATCACCGGCGGCCTGTGGATCAAGGACGACTCGGCCAACCCCACTCACTCGTTCAAGGACCGCGTCGTCTCGGTCGCGCTCAGCGCGGCGAAGGCGCTGGGCTTCCAGCGGTACGCCTGTGCGTCGACCGGCAACCTCGCCAACTCGGTCGCCGCGCACGCCGCTCGCGCCGGTGTCCCGTCGGTGGTGTTCGTGCCGTACGACCTGGAGCCCGGCAAGATCGTGACGACCGCCGTCTACGGCGGTGACCTGGTCGCCATCGAGGGTTCCTACGACGACGTCAACCGGCTGTGCTCGGAGCTGGTCGAGACCGACGAGTTCGAGGACACCGCGTTCGTCAACGTCAACGTCCGCCCGTTCTACGC
>JABFYB010000430.1 GCA_013361475.1 Hamadaea sp. | reverse complement strand
CTCATGCCGTCACCCCCACGCGGACGTTCTGGAACCGGGCCGGCGCCGCCGGATGCCCGGTGTGGCCGATCTGGCCGGGTTGTCCCTTGCCGCAGTTGGGCGTGCCCCAGGCGACGATCTCGTTGGAGAGCATGTCCATCGACTGCCAGAACCGCGGGCCGATGCCGGTGTAGGTCGGATTGCGCAGCATCCGGCCGAGCTTGCCGTTCTTCACCTCGTAGCCGATCTCGCAGCCGAACTGGAAGTTGAGCCGCTTGTCGTCGATCGACCACGAACGGTTGAAGTCCATGAAGATCCCGTCGTCGGTGGCGGCGATGATCTCCTCCAGCGTGTGCGGGCCGGGTTCGAGGCCGACGTTGGTCATCCGGACCATCGGCAGGCGCGCCCACCCGTCGGACCGGACGCTGCCGCCGTAGTCGAGCCCGGCGGCTGCCGCCGAGTCGCGACCGGCGAGAACACCCACCCATCGGCCGTTCCGGACGGCGTCGCGGGCCTGCGCGGGGGTGCCCTCGTCGTCGAAGCCGAACGAACCGAGCGCGCCCGGGATGGTGGGGTCGATCGTGATGTTCATCAGCTCGGACCCGTACCGCAACGAGCCGAGCTTGCTCAGATCCAGCCAGGAGGTGCCCGCGAAGGCGGCCTCCCAGCCCAGGATGCGGTCCAGCTCGATGGCGTGCCCGACCGACTCGTGGATCTGCAGGCACATCTGCTCGCCGCCGAGGATCAGCGTCGTCTCGCCGGCCGGGCAGGCCGGTGCGGTGAGCAGCGCTCGCGCCTCCTCCGCGATCCGGGCCGCGTGGGCGGTCAGGTCCAGCTCCCGGACCAGCTCCCAGCCGCGGGTGCCGTACTGGCCGCGATAGGAGGGATAGGACCGGCGCTGGGTCTCGTGCTCGCCCACGACCGTGGCGGAGATGCCTCCGCCACACTCGCGGATGTGCTGGTCGATCCGGTGGCCCTCGCTCGACACGAACCACTTGCGGGTGTCCCACACCTGGTAGATGCCCTCCGCCAGGTCCGCGCCGTGCTCGGTCATCAGGCGAGTCGCCGTGGTCAGCAACTCGCCCTTCTCCCCCAGGGGTACGCCCAACGGATCGACTTCGCAGGCGGACGCCCACGACGCGGTGGTGGCCGGCGACCGGACGAGGTCGAGCGGCGGCCCGGGAACCTGGGCGCTCGCCGCGGCGATGCGAGCGGCGGTCTGCCCGGCCAGCCGGGCGCCCGCGGTACTCAGGTCGGGCACCGCGTAGAAGCCCCAACCGCTGCCGACCAGGGCGCGTACCCCGATGCCGGCGTCTTCTGCCTGCGTGAGATCCTCTATCTCGCCGTTGCGCGCGTTCATGGATTCCGTGCGTCGGTGCATCACACGGGCGTCCGCGTATCGGGCACCGGCGTCGAGGGCGGCTTGCACTGCCGCGGTGGCGACGTCGAAATGCGACATGTGCCGACCCTACAAGCCCGTTTCCCCGGTTTTGCGCACTCCCTGATCTTGGACGCAAGTCTTCCGGTGTTTCACACGAGTAACAGGAGAAACAACTGTCCCAAGGCGGCTTGGCCGGGCAGCTTACAGCACGTCAGAAGGTTGCGGCGGTGGGCCCTTCCGTGACGGGGTTGTTATCGAACTGATGTTGAGCAGCCTTCACGACGGCGTTTCTTGCTACTACCGTCCCCTCAGACACCTGGGGCAGCACATCCCCTGGTGCGCTGCAACCTACGTATGAGGAGATGGGCGCATGAGCGAGCCGAACCCGCGTGGCACCGAGCCCGCGGCCCCCGCGGCCGACTCCAGCGCCGTGGGCGTGCTCGACGTCGCGGCCACGGAAGAGAGTGCGAAGACCCCGAAAGCGATCATCGGCCGGTCGCCCGGCCAGCTCGCCTGGTCGCGGCTGCGTCGTGACCGGACCGCCCGGGGCAGCATCTGGGTGCTGGGCTTCTTCATCCTCATCGCCATCCTGGCCCCGCTGATCGAGAAGATCTATGGTCTCGGCCCGACGGTGAACAGCCCCGACCTGCTGGACAACAACGGCGTCCCGCTGGGCTACTTCGGCGGCATCGACTTCACCTCGAACAACCCGTCCGGCCACGCCCACATCCTGGGCGTCATGCCGCAGACCGGTTGGGACCTGTTCATGCAGTTCGTCTACGGCGCGCGTACCTCGCTGATCGTCGCCTCGCTCGCCGCGATCCTGTCGGTCGCGATCGGCGTCGTCCTCGGCATCGTCGCCGGCTACCTCGGCGGCTGGGTCGACCAGGTCCTCAACTGGTTCTTCGACTACATGCTGGC
>JABFYB010000720.1 GCA_013361475.1 Hamadaea sp. | reverse complement strand
CATCCCCGGCGTCGGCACGGGCAAGTACGAGGCCGGCGTCTCGGCGTTCACCATCAACAAAGAACGCCTGCAGCAGGCCAACATGACCAGCTACTTCAGCGCCGGTACACAGTGGGCGGTGAAGAAGGGGAACCCGCAGGGCGTCTCGATCGACGAGCCGTGCGGCAAGCGGATCGCCGTGCAGAAGGACACCGTGCAGGTCGACGACATCACGGTCCGGTCGACCGCCTGCACCTCGGCCGGGAAGGCAGCGGTCACCATCAACCCGTACCCGGGTCAGGACGCGGTGGCCAACTCCGTGGCGTCCGGCAAGGACGACGCGATGCTGGCCGACTCCCCGGTCACGGCGTACGCCGTCAAGCAGTCCAACGGCCAGTTGGAGACGCTGGGCGACATCTATGACTCCGCGCCGTACGGCTATGTGACCGCCAAGGCGCAGACCGACTTCGCCGAGGCGCTGCGCGCGGCCGTCCAGTCGCTGATCGACGACGGTAGCTACCTGCAGATCCTCCAGGTGTGGGGCGTCGAGAGCGGCGCGATCAAAACCTCTGAGGTCAATCCCTCGTGACCAGCCAGCCGGAACCGCTGAAGGCGGTGCCGGTCCGGCATCCGGGCCGGTGGGTGGCGGTCGCGGTGATCGTCGTGCTCGCCGCCATGCTCGCCCACCTGCTCCTGACGAACGACGCGTTCCACTGGTCGTTCATGTTCCGCAACATGTTCACCCCGGCCGTACTGCGCGGCGTGCAGGGCACCCTGCTGATGACGGTGCTCGCCATGATCTTCGGCATCCTGCTGGGCATCCTGGTGGCGGTCGCCCGGCTGTCACCCAATCCCGTGCTTCGTGGCGTGGCCTGGGTGTACACCTGGGTCTTCCGTGCGGTGCCGCGACTGGTGCTGCTGGCGCTGCTCGGCAACTTGAACATCCTGTGGCCGGAACTCTCGTTCGGCGTCCCGTTCGACACCTACATCGGCAAGATCTTCGGCATCACCGACCTGCATCTGCGGGTGTTCGAGGGGCAGACGCGCGATCTGCTGAGCGGGTTCGTGGCCGGGCTCATCGGCCTCGCGCTGTCGGAGGCGGCGTACATGGCCGAGATCGTGCGGGCCGGCATGCAGTCGATCGACCCCGGTCAGGAGGAGGCCGCGACGGCGCTCGGCATGCGGCGCTCGCAGACGTTACGCCGCATCGTGCTCCCGCAGGCGATGCGCGTCATCATCCCGCCGACCGGCAACGAGACCATCGCCATGCTCAAGGACACCTCGCTGCTGATCTACGTCCCGGTCACCGCGGAACTGTTCTTCCAGCTCTCCGCGGTCGGCAGCCGCACCTTCCTGCCGTTCCCGATGTATGTCGCGGCGAGCCTCTGGTACCTGGCCATGGTCAGCGTCCTGCTCGTCGGCCAGCACTTCCTGGAGCGGTACTTCGCCCGCGGCCACCGCACCGAGCAGGCCCGGATCCGGCTGGCCGGGATCGCCGGAGAACAGGGCGGCACGCTGTGACCCTGCCCGACGCCCCGCCGCCGCACGTCATGGTCCAGGCCGAGCAGGTCCACAAGTACTTCGGGCGGCTGGAAGTGCTGCGGGGCATCGACCTGACCGTGCCCGCCGGGCAGGTGTGCGTACTGCTCGGGCCGTCCGGCTCCGGCAAATCCACGTTCCTGCGCTGCATCAACCATCTGGAGAAACTCACCAGCGGCCGGATCTGGGTCGGCGGCGAGCTGATCGGCTACCGCCAGCGCGGCGACAAGCTCTACGAACTGCACGACAAGCAGATCGCCGAGCAGCGCCGCGACATCGGCATGGTCTTCCAGCGGTTCAACCTGTTCCCGCACATGACGGCGCTGCAGAACGTCATGGAGGCGCCGCAGCGGGTCAAGGGCGAGGCCAAGGACGAGGTCCGCGAGCGCGCCAAGGCGCTCATGGACCGCGTCGGACTGGCCGACAAGCACAACAGCTACCCGGCTCAGCTGTCCGGCGGCCAGCAGCAACGCGTCGCGATCGCCCGCGCGCTCGCGATGCGGCCCAAACTCATGCTCTTCGACGAGCCGACCAGCGCGCTCGACCCGGAACTGGTCGGCGAGGTGCTGGACGTCATGCAGGGCCTGGCTCGCGAGGGGATGACGATGATCGTGGTCACGCACGAGATCGGGTTCGCCCGCGAGGTCGGCCACCAGGTCGTCTTCATGGACGCCGGGGTCGTGGTCGAAGCCGGCCGCCCGCGGGACGTGCTCGAGAACCCCCAGCACGAACGCACCCGCGCCTTCCTCGCCAAAGTCCTCTAA
>JABFYB010000814.1 GCA_013361475.1 Hamadaea sp. | reverse complement strand
GCCGGCCACGGCGCGGACATGGTGGCGGACATGTTCCGCCGCTTCCTGGTCAGCGCTGTCCTGACGATCCCGATCGTGCTCTACTCGCCGATCGGGGAGACGTTCGGCTTCACCGCCCACCCGCCGTTCGGCCTGTCGATGGCCTGGTTCGGGCTGATCTTGGCGACCCCGGTGGTGTGGTGGGGTGGCTGGCCTTTCATCTCCGCGGCGGCCCGGTCGCTGCGCCGCGGCGAGGTCACCATGATGACCCTCATCGCGACCGGCATTCTGGTGGCGTACCTGTATTCGATCGGGGCGACGTTCCTCGGCGAGGAGGATGTCTTCTTCGAGGCCGCCGCGATGCTGACGACGCTCAGTCTCATCGGTCACTGGCTGGAGATGCGGTCGCGTTATGCGACTGGTCGAGCGGTCGAGGCGTTGCTGAGTCTCGCGCCGCCCACGGCTCGCGTCCGCCGGCACGGCCAGGAGCAGGAGGTGCCGCTCGACCAGGTGGTGACCGGTGACGAGATCGTCGTCCGTCCCGGCGAGAAGGTCCCGGTCGACGGGGAGGTGCTCGACGGTTCCAGCTACGTCGACGAGTCCATGATCACGGGCGAGCCGGTGCCCGTCGCCAAGCAGGCCGGAGCGAAGGTGGTCGGCGGCACCATCAACACGACCGGCGCGTTCACCTTCCGCGCGACCGCTGTCGGGGCGGACACCGCGCTGGCGCGCATCGTCCAGATGGTCCGCAACGCCCAGGCGTCCAAGGCGCCCGCTCAGCGGCTCGCCGACACCGCCGGGAAGTACCTGGTCTACGTCGCGCTCGGTGCGGGCGCGGTCACCTTCCTCGCCTGGGCGATCTTCGGCTCGCACGGCATCGGCTTCGCGGTGACGGCCGCCGTCTCGGCCATCGTCATCGCCTGCCCCGACGCCCTCGCCCTCGCCACGCCGACCGCGATCACCGTCGGGGTCGGTCAAGGGGCGCGCGGCGGCGTGCTCTTCAAGAACGCCGCCGCGCTCGAGGCCACGGCTGGTGTCACGGCCGCGGTCTTCGACAAGACGGGTACGCTCACCGCCGGGACGCCGTCGGTGACGGACGTCGTGGCGTTGGACGGCGTCGCGGAAGGCGACCTGCTGCGGCTGGCGGCGTCGGCGGATCAGCCGTCCCAGCATCCGCTCGCGGAGGCGATCGTGACCGCCGCCCGCGATCAGGGCTCGGCGGTGAACCCGCCGCAGGACTTCGACTCCGTACCCGGGCACGGCGTGGTGGCCACTGTGGAGGGTCGTCGGGTGTTGATCGGCAACGTCCGGCTCCTGGAACGCGAGCGCGTCTCCCTCGACGGGCTGCCGGACCGGGCGGCCGCGCTGGCCGCCGACGGCAAGACCGCCATGTACGTCGCGGTCGACGGCACTCCCTGGGGGCTGATCGCGGTCGCCGACAAGGTGCGCGACTCCGCGAAGGACGCGATCGCCGCCCTGCACGAGGACGGGGTCAAGACCGTCATGCTCACCGGCGACCAGGCGCGTACGGCGGAAGCGGTGGCCCGTCAGGTCGGAGTGGACCGAGTCCTCGCGGATGTGCTGCCGGAGGACAAGGCGGCCAACATCACCCGGCTGCAGGGCGACGGCACGAAGGTGGCCATGGTGGGCGACGGGGTCAACGACGCTCCGGCGCTGGCCCAGGCCGACGTCGGCATCGCGATCGGGGCGGGCACCGACGTCGCCGTCGAGACCGCCGACGTGGTCCTCGTCCGCGACGACCCCGCCGACGTCGCGTACGCCCTCCGTGTGGCGCGCGCCGTGCGTACGAAGATCAAGCAGAACCTGTTCTGGGCGGCGATCTACAACGTGCTCGCCATCCCGATCGCGGCCGGGGTGCTCTACCCGAGCCTCGGCATCCTGCTGCGTCCGGAGTGGGCGGCCCTGCTCATGAGCGCGTCGACCATCATCGTGACGGTCAACGCGCTCCTGCTCCGGCGGCTGCGCCCACGGCGTACCAGTGCTTAATCGCTTGTGGACCGCCGGGGCGCGAGCCGCAACCGGGCCTTGGTGATGGCCCGGCCGGTGACCTCGACCACCTCGGCGGTGAAGCCGGGCGCCTTCACGACGTCGCCGGGCTGGTCCGGAATCCGGCCGAGCCGGTCGAGGATCAGCCCGGCCACGGTCGTGTAGTCCATGTCGCCGAGGCGCTCCACGTCGATGCCGAGGTCGGGCAGGTCGTGGATGGGGAACGCGCCCGGGACGAGCAGTACGCCGTCCGCCTCGGTCACGACCTCCTGGATGTCGCGGTCGGTCTCGTCGTAG
>JABFYB010000070.1 GCA_013361475.1 Hamadaea sp. | reverse complement strand
TTGACTCCCGCGTGCCCGCCGGCTTCGGCCGGCATCATCAGGAGTTCGCCGTGGCTGAGCGGCACCGAGGTACGCGCGACCGATGCGGCGGGGTCCAGGCCCGAGCGGAGCGCCGCGGTGATGGCGTCGACGGCGGCCGAGGGGCTGAGCGCGCGCCGGATCGCGTCGGCGTCGAGGTAGGGGATCATCGCAGCACGAACCCCGGCAGGTCGTCGGCGGGATCGACGAAGAAGGTGTGCTCGCCGGTCGGGTACGCGCTCCCGGTGATACACGGCACGACGGCAGGATGTCCGTCCACAGTGGTCTCCGAGGCGATCGTCGCGGTGAACCGCGAGCCGACGATGGAGTCGTGCGTGAAGGTCTGCCCGGCGGTGAGCCGTCCCGTCGCGGCCAGCGTGGCCACCCGGGCGGCGGTGCCCGAGCCGCAGGGCGACCGGTCCAGCTCGCCGTCGGCGAAGATCGTCACGTTGCGGTGGT
The DNA here is from genome assembly GCA_013361475.1 of Hamadaea sp. Classification (GTDB taxonomy): domain Bacteria; phylum Actinomycetota; class Actinomycetes; order Mycobacteriales; family Micromonosporaceae; genus Hamadaea. The sequence goes on along the minus strand of JABFYB010000070.1, from coordinate 1,816 downwards.
GGAGCGGGTCCAGTTCCTCGTAGACGATGGTGCCGTAGACGCCGCTGAGCCGGTCGTCGCTCGGGTGTCTGGCCCACGGGCTGTCGTTCAGCGCCCATTTGATCTCACGGCCGACGGCGATGAGGTCCTGGTAGGACTCCGGTGTCACGGTCAGGCCGAGCGAGGACGCGTCGACCTGCGCGTAGATCGCGCCGCCGAAGCTGACGTCCACGCGGTACTCCCCCACTTCGACGTCGCGGGCGATGAGGTAGCTGGGCACGTTCACGAAGTCGACCCGGCCGTCGCCGGTGTGCACGCGAGCGGTGACTCGCCCGGACGGCACGTCGATGATCACGTCGGTCCGGTCGCCGGTCACCGGCACCAGTCCACTGCGGACAGCCCATGCGCCGAGCGCGATGGTGCCGTGCCCGCAGGCGGTCGAGAACCCGTCCTTGTGCCAGAACAGCACGCCCAGGTGCGCGCCGTCGTCGTCCGGCGGCACCAGGAAACCGCCGTACATGTCCGCGTGCCCGCGCGGCTCGAAGCACAGCAGCCGCCGCAAGCCGTCCACGCGCGGGTCGCTCATCGCGGTCACCCGCTTGTCCGCGACGGTCACCCCCGCGATCGGCCCGGGGTCGGTCACGATCCGGAAGGGCTCACCGCCCGTGTGATAGTCGACGGTACGCACAACGCCGTGATCCATGTGGTCAGCATATTTACCAGCACCGGCCGTCGGGGAGGTGTTCCAGGCCGGGCGTGCTGAGGTGCAGGACCTCGTAGCGTTCGCCCGCCTCGGACTCCGGGACGGCGTCGCGCCACAGGACGAAGCGCAGCAACTGCCAATGGTGCGGGTCGACGGCGAGCGCGGCGGTGTGCATACCGTCGCCGAGGGCGGACAGCTCGGCGATTTCGCGCTCGACCAGGGCGGCCATCCCGTCCGGTTCGCCTGGCGGCGAGATCGGGGTGATGCGGCGCGTCGCCTTCGCCGGCGGGCCGCTTCGGGCTGGTCCGGCGTACGCGGCGAGGCCGGTGAAGTGGCGCACCACGGGCCGGCCGAAGTCCCGGACGATGTTATGGAAGCCGCCGCCGAACAGGAAGTAGGCCATCGCCCCCGGATCGGTCCAGAGGTAGAACGGGGCGTACTGGTTCACCGGGGAGCCGTCGACGCCGCGCTCCCGCATCAGGTACGCCTTCAGCCCGAGCCCGGGGCGGTCGTCGAGGACGTGGCCGCCGGCGGCCACCCGCGTGCGGATGATCCCCATGTCGTAGTCGGCGGGCAGGGTGATCTCGTACTGCTTCGCGTACACGGGTTACCTCTTCAGCAATTCGACGATGCCGGTGATCGCCTGGTCGAACGGGTCCGTCGAGCCCGCGGCGCGGGCGAGGACGTAGCCGCCCTGCAGGACTGCGACGATGGCCGCCGCGGTCGCCTCGGGACGGTCCTCTTCGGCGAGCACCTCGGCCAGCCGGTTCCGGAGCCAGGCGAAGGTCTCCTCGATCGGGGCGCGCAGGACCGGATCGGCCATGACGTCGGGGTCCTGGGTCAGCCGCCCGATCGGGCAGCCTTTGAGGACGTCCCGCTCCCGGCGCAGGTACGCGGTGATCCGTTCGGCCGGGGTGCCCGGTCCGCCCAGCTGGGCCTCGGCCTTGGCGCGCAGGTCGTCGGCGGTACGCCGAATCGCCGCGAGCGCGAGGTCGGGCTTGCCGGTGAAGTGGTGGTACATGCTGCCCTGACCGGCGCCCGCGCGTTCCTGGATGGCGCGCGGACTCGTGCCGGTGTAGCCGCGTTCCCACAGCAGTTCGCGGGTGCTCTCGATGAGGCGGTCGGCCGTGCTCA
>JABFYB010000181.1 GCA_013361475.1 Hamadaea sp. | reverse complement strand
GGGTCCGGCGCGGGAGGGGTCCGGCGCGGGAGGGGGCCGGCGCGGGAGCGGGTCAGCGGGGGGCGGCGAGGGCGCGTTCCACCCCCGTCTCGTGCGGGCCGAGGTAGACCGGATCACGCCGCGTCACCACGTCCACGAGCGCCTTGAGATAGGCGCCCTGTTCCCGGATGGTCGCCCGCTCCCATTGCGGCCGCCACTGCCGGGCGGTGTCGTCGCCGACGCCGACCGCGTCCATCCCGGCGTCGCGACACAGGGTCACCGCCCGCTGGATGTGGAAGCTCTGGGTCACGACGATCGCGGCGTTGACGCCGAAGACGCGTACGGCCCGCTGGCACGAGTCGTAGGTGTCGAAGCCCGCGTAGTCGGCCACCACCTTCGGCGCGGGGACGCCGTTGGCCAGAAGCCACTGCTGCATGTGCCCGGGCTCGTCGTACCGCCATTCGCCGTGATCGCCGGAGACGAGGATCGCCTGGACCTTACCGGCGTCGTAGAGCCGCTTGGCCTCCGCCAGCCGCGCCGCCAGGAAGCCCGACGGCCGGCCGTCCGGGTCGACCTGCGCGCCCAGCACCAACGCCACCGGCCGCGCCGGGACGTCGCTCTCCGCGTACACGTGGCCGCGGGCGCCGCCGCGGATCCACAGCTGGCTGGCCGTCACCGTCACGACCCCGGCCAGGCCCGCGATGAGCAGGCCGCGCCGGATCAACCGCCAAGGGATCTTCACATTCTTCAGGATGTCGTACGCACGCCAGATGGTTGCCGGGGCCGGACCTAGGCGACGAAGTTGTTCTGCAGGAAGACGATGATCATCGCGCCCTGCAGACCGACCGCTCCCATGCTGAAGAACCGGTCGAAGCTCGCGTTGCGCCCCATCTTCGCCAGGACGAGGAACGCCGCCGTGCACTCCAGGCTGTAACGCCACAGCGAACTGAGCGGGTAGTGCGAGTGGATCGGGCTGATCAGCGGCAGCAGCAGGGTGATCGCGGCGAAGACGACGAGGTAGCGATCCTCGGGGCCGAGCTTCCACGGCCCCACCAGGGCCAGCGTCAGCAGTGCGATCATCAGCAGCGCGGTGGCGAGATTGGCGACGTTGCGGAAGTTGTCCGGGGAGAACATCGGCGTCCAGTCGTGGATCATCTTCGCGACCTGGCCGATCGTGGTCCACGGGGCTTGGTAGCCGTCGTGGAACCACGCCTTCTGCGACTCCATGAAGTGGGTGGCGCTGCCGAAGCTCTGCTGGAGGTAGAGCATGTACGCCGCCAGCCCGGACGGCACGAGCGCGATCGACAAGGCGTCCCATCGGATGCGGCGGACCGACCATCCGCGCTGCCGCAGGTACTCGTACACGAACGCGGCGCCCAGGAGGACGCCCGCCATCCGGGTCGCCCCGGCGAGCCCGGCGAGCGCACCGGCGATCCACCAGTGCCCCCGGCGCATGCAGTAGAGCGACCCGACCGCGAGCGCGATGAACATCGACTCGTTGTACGCGGCCACGAGGTAGAACCCGGTCGGGAAGGCGAGCAGGTAGAACGCCGCCCGGCGGGCGTGCCGCTCGTCCATGACCTCCGCCGCGAGCCGGTGCGTGAGGACGAGGGCCGCCAGGCAGCACACCAGCGACACCGCCAGGGCCGCCCCGAACGAGCCACCCGGCAGCACGGCGTTGGCGGCGCGGACGGTCATCGGGTAGAGCGGCCAGAACGCCGTCGCCCGGGTGTCCCAGTGGTAACCGGTGTCCGCGATGATCAAGTACCAGGTGGTGTCCCACCGGTTCCAGGCGTCCAGCGCCACCGAGACGCTGTCCGGTGGGTCGCCGGCCTTCGCCGCGAGTCCTTCGAACGGCACCCAGGCGGCGAAGGTGACGACGGCGTACAGCGCCAGACCGGACAACCAGGTCCAGAACCCCACGATGAACGACTGCCGCCAGCGTTCCCGCATGGACGGCCCGGCGGGCGGCGGGGCGGCGTGCTCGCCGCCGGCGGTGCCGGAGGGCGCGGCTTCCTCGGCGGCCTGGGCCGGGATCGCCGAACGGACTGCGGGCGAGGCGCCCTCCAGCGCCAGCGTTTCGTCGGGCATGCGGAGACGATAATGCATGCCTGACTGTCAGCGGTTCAGGGTCAGCGTTCCGTTCACGGCGGTCAACGTCCGGTCATAGCGCCGTCCCGGTTCGGTGAGCGTGTAGTGCAGGCTGGTCGTAGCGGTCGCGTGGCGGTCCTCCCGCGGTACGCCCAGCGTCCAGCCGGCCGTCCCGGTGTACGCGTTCTCCTGCCGGACCGGCACCCCGTCGGTGACGAAGCTCGCCGCGTCGGTCAGCGAGATCGTCGTGACGAGCCGGTTCGCCTCGTCGACGCTGATCGCGCCGTCGATCGCGTACCGGCGGTCGGCCAGGCGCACGTCGTGGACCCGTGGCCCGGTGACGGTCACGATCTCCCGATCGGTCCACTCGGCGGTCAGCGCGTCCGGGTTCTCCTCCGCGCCCCAGCGGTGGGACGAGGTGTTCGCCAGGTCGCGGACGACGGTCGTGGTGACGCGCCCGTGCGAGGTGTTCACGAATCCGCTCACCGTCAACCGGTGCGCGCCGTTCGTCGTGACCGAGTCCTGGTCGCTGCCGTCCGCGTACGAGCTGTCGTTGACGAGCGGCGAGGCGACCGATCGCGTGAGCGAACCGGTGACCCGGCTGGATCCGTGGTCCCGCCAGCCCAGCAGGGTGACCGGGAGGTCCCAGCCGGACTGCCCGGCGGGCACCCCGGCGACGGTGACCGACACGGTGTGCTCGCGGCCGTCGTCGAGCAGGCCGGCGAACGGGCTGAGGTCGTAGCGGACCGGCTGGATGTCGAAGGCGCGCGGCGCGGGCAGCACGTACCAGAGGAACGGGTTGGACCAGCCGCCGGTGTAGATGTGCGGATAGGGCGCGGCGATGCCCGCCAGGACGCCGTCGACGCTGATCTGGACCTCCCGGTAGGGGCCCTCGTCGGCCGGGCAGGAGTAGCCCGACTCGGCTGGCGCGGTGAGGTACCAGAACTCCTCGCAGCCGCCGCCGGAGCCGGTCGCGTAGACCTCCGCGACGAGCCGTTCGGTGTTCGGGGCGACGGTCAGGCCGCCGACCCGGGCGGTCCCCTCCGCGTGGACGCCGGTCAGCCCGAACACGTCGTCAGCGCCGCCCCGGGGCGCCGGATGCCCGGCGTCGGCGGTGTAGAACGTCAGGTACGCCTGGACGTGCAGGACGCCCGTGTAGGTGTCGTTCACGACGTTGCCGATGGCCGACTCGACCGGCTGCGGCCGGGCGAACAACGACGAGTACGCCGTCACGTCCTTCTCGACGTGCCAGGCGATCCCCTCCGCCGACGGTTCCGGTGTGGACGTCTTGAAAACGGTGACCCCGCCGACGTTCAGGTACCCGAGGCGGTCGAACTGCCGCCCGGCGACCTGCCCGTCGAGGCTCAGCACGACCTTCGCCCACGGGCCGGCACACTCGGTGGGCGGCGCGTAGTCCCCTCGGTACGGCGTGAAGTCCTGGAAGTGCGCGTCCACGATCCGCACGCGGCACGACCTCGTCGGCGGTGTCTGGATCGGAGGGTCGGCGGTGAGCGGATCGTGCCAGTCGGTGCCGAACTCGGCCGGTGGCGTGTCCGCGGCGGCCGGTACCGGCGCCACAACCAGGCCCACCACGAGGCCCGCGGTCAGCAGGCGTCGAAGTCGGAGCATGGGAACCTCCCCAGTATCGATGGATGAGTCCATCTCACTGGAGAGTCGGGTTCACCGCAAGATCAGCACCACCGGCGCAGCGGACCGGATGTATTCAGCAGCGCGCCTGATGTATTCAGGAAGCTCGCCGGCGGGCGCGGCGGGCCGCCAGTTCGTCGGTGACGCCGAACGGGGCCTCGATGACCGGGGCGGGGTCGCCGACCTCGGCCTCGTCGGGCACGATCGCACGTTCGCCCGGCAGCATCGACAGCGAGCCCTGGATCTCCTTGAACGCGCCGCCGATGGCGATGCCGAACACGCCCTGCCCACCTTGCAGCAGGTCGACGACCTCCTCGGCCGAGCGGCACTCGTAGACCGTCGTGCCGTCGGAGATCAGCGTGATCCCGGCCAGGTCCTCGACGCCGTGCGACCGGAGCGTCTCGATGGCCTTGCGGATGTTCTGGAGCGAAACCCCGGCGTCCAGCAATCGTTTGACGACTTTGAGGACGACGAGATCACGGAAGGAGTAGAGCCGCTGAGTGCCGGAGCCCGAGGCGTCGCGGATGCTCGGCGAGACCAGCCCGGTACGCGCCCAGTAGTCGATCTGGCGGTAGCTGATCCCCACGGCGTGGCACGCGGTGACCCCCCGATAGCCGACCGTCGGCTCCGGCAGGATCGCCTCCGCCAGTGTCGCCTGGTCTGCGCTGTAAGGCTCCATACGAATACCTCCACTCCGCGGCGCCGGCAAGCACACAGCTCAGCGCCCGCTCGCGCAACGGCTCGCGGTGGAGAGCGTCGGTGCCAGATCCGACACCTGTCACCCTATAGCGCAGGGCCGGGTGCGGGGTGGAGGCAACACGCGGACACGCCGCGAAAGGAGTATCCGGGTACCCCCGGCGCGGCGGACGGCCGGCGGCTAGCTCGCGAAGTCCTCGGGGGTTACCTGCTCGAGGAACTCCCGGAACTTCTCGACCTCGTCCTCCTGCTCGTCGGGGATGATGATCCCCGCCTCGTCCAGGACCGACTCCGCGCAGCGGATGGGCGCGCCGACCCGCAACGCGAGCGCGATCGCGTCGCTGGGGCGGCCGGACACCCGGATCGCGCCGTCCGAGAAGAGCAGATCCGCGAAGTAGATGCTGTCCCGCAGGTCGGTGATCTCGACCGCCGACAGTGGCGCGGACAGCGCCTGCAGGACGTCTCGCATGAGGTCGTGGGTCAACGGCCGCTGCGGCTTCACGCCCTGCTGCTCGTAGGCGATGGCGGTCGCCTCCACCGCACCGATCCAGATCGGCAGGTACCGGTCGCCATCGACCTCGCGCAGCAGCACGATCGGCTGGTTGGTGGGCAACTCGACCCGCACCCCGACCACGCTCAGCTCACGCACCGTCGCCTCCCTCTCTCCGGCACAGCCCTCAGTTCCACCGTACACGCATCTCACTGGCCGGGCGTGGTGCGCAGCCCTACGCGTACCAGGGCGGCGTGCAGGCGTTGGGACAGCACGGTCAGCTCCCGCACCGTCTCGGCCGCACGCGCCTGAGCGCTCGGGTCGGGGTGCCGCAGCAACGGCGCCACCAGGGCGGCGATCAGCCCCACCTCACGGTCCGCGGCCGCCCGCCAAGCCCGCAGATGCCGCGCCTGTACGCCGTGCTCCGCGAACGCGGCGGCGACCTCGGCGACGGCCAGCGCGTCGGCGTCGTAGCGGCCACCGGCGTCCGGCGTGAGCAACCCGTGCTGTTCGAGATCGCGCAGCTGCCCGGTGGTCAGCCCGGACCGGTCGCACAGCTCGGCCGTCGTCAACCGGACCGAGGCGGCATCCCGCGGGTGCGGCGGCGCCACGACGGAAGGCGTACTGGGCGGGGGCGCGTCGTCCGGGCCGAGCGCGACCAGGTTCGGCCGGCCGGCCGCCTCGACGAGGTCGTCGCCGCCGTCGGCGAGCTGCTCCCGGATGACCCGCAACGGCAGGTACTGGTCCCGTTGCGCGGTCAGCACGAAGCGAAGGCGCTGGACGTCGGCCCGCGAGTACTTCCGGTAACCCGACGGAGTCCGCTGCGGCTCGACCAGCCCCTCGCTCTCCAGGAACCGGAGCTTGGAGATGGTCGTGTCGGGAAACTCAGCACGCAGCTCCGCCAGCACCTCACCGATGCTGAACAGCGGCTGCGCGTCGGCACGGGCGCGGCCTTCCGCCGCGCCCGGCCGGTCGCCGGGCGTCGCGGCCCGTTCGGACAGCGTCACGACTCCTCGGGGCGGGGCCCCGCGATGTAGACCAGCCGGAACTTGCCGATCTGAACCTCGTCACCGTTGTTGAGGGTGGCCGACTCGACCCGCTCGCGGTTGACGTAGGTGCCGTTGAGGCTGCCCACGTCGCGGACGGTGAAGGTGGAACCCTCACGGTGGAACTCGGCGTGCCGCCGGGAGACGGTCACGTCGTCGAGGAAGATGTCGCTGTCGGGGTGCCGTCCGCTGGTCGTCACGTCGTGGTCGAGCAGGAACCGGGCGCCCGCGTTGGGGCCTCGCCGCACCACGAGCAGGGCCATCCCGGCCGGCAGCTGACCGGAGACCCGACCGGGCACGACGTCGGAGTCGGGACCCTCGAGAACCTCGTCCAACGAGCCGAGGTGCAGGGTCGACGTGACATCGAGCGGAGGGAACTCGTCGCCGGGGCGGGTCATCGGACCACCTCACGATTTCGTCTAGCGGTGCTTCGTCAACAAACCTGGATGCAACGGAGCTTGGGCTGCGATGGCGGCTACGCCCGCGGGCGGACTGCCCTCGGGCGATCGGTTGTGCGAGCGTAGCCAGCCAGGGAAGAAAGGGTCAACCGGACGCGCGGGCAGATCAGCTCTCGGTGAGCTTGCGGTAGCCGTCCGCGTCGAGCAGGGAGGTGAGCGCCGCCGGGTCGCTCGGTTCCAGCTCGACCAGCCACCCTTCGCCGTACGGGTCGGTGTTGATCAGGTCCGGCGAGTCGCCCAGTGCCTCGTTGCGGGCGACGACGACCCCGCTGACCGGGGCGTAGATCTCGGAGACGCTCTTGGTCGACTCGACCTCGCCGAACGCGTCTCCGGCGGCGACGGTCGTGCCGGGCTCGGGCAGCTGCACGTAGACGATGTCGCCGAGCGCGTCCTGCGCGAAGTCGGTGATGCCCACCCGTACCGGATCGGCGCCCACGGCCACCCACTCGTGCTCCGCGGTGTAGCGCAGATTCTCGGGAATCAACGGCTGCTCCTCTTCCATCGTCTACCGCCGGTCCGCCACCGGTCAGGAGGCGGGCTGCGCGTACTGCAGGTCCGGTTCCGCGGCGAGCGCGGACACGGTCACCTTGCCCGGATCTTCGACGATCACGTTACCGCCGTCGCTACTGACCGTCGCGACCACCCCGCCCGGAATGTTCAGCGCGGTCTTCATCGTCGCCGGGTCGCCGATGACGGTGATCGTGTACGGGCCGGTCAGCTTCGTCCCACTGACGTTCAGCCCGCCGTCGGCGTCCTGGAAGTAGGTGGAGACGATGATGCGGACCGCTTGCCCGTTGCCGCCGCTGATCTGCATCGCCTCCGCTCCGGCGTTACGGAGTTCCTCGACGGCGTCCAGGATCCGGGAGGCCCGGATCTGGCCGGAGAAGCGTACGGTGAGGCCGGTTCCCTCGGCGGGCAGCGTTCCCGCCAGGATGCCCAGCTCGTCGGCGCGCTGCTCGGCCGCCGTCCGGGCGGCGTCGGCGCTCTCGCTGCCGGCGGTCAGCTCCCGCTTCAGCTGCTCCAGATCCGCGATCTCCTGGCGTACGCGATTCTCGTTGGAGTCCAGATCGGACAGAATCCGGACGAGGTCATCGGTCCGGGCGGAGGCCAGCGTCGAGTCCTCCGAGGTGCCCCGCACCTGCACGATCAACGCGAAGCCGAGCAGGCCCACCAGAGCCGCGATGACGACGGTCGCCGCCGACACCTTCTTCTTGGCCGCCGGCGCGGGCGGCTCGGAGGTCTCGGCCGCCTCGCGGAGCTGGGACTCGCCGGGCTCAGACTCGTCCGGCTCAGCCTCGGCGGGCTCGGACTCAGCCGGCTCGGCCTCGTCGGCGGCGTCCGGCCGGACTGCTTCGGCGTCGTCGCCCGGCTCGGCGGGATCGTCGTCCGCCGGCCGGTCGAGCCGAATGGTCTGCTCGGCGTCGAACTCCGCGCGCAGCGCCTCCGGGCGTACGCCGTCGAGCCCGTCGTCCCGGTGGGCGTCGTCCGGCCGCCGCTCCGGTTCGGGCTGGTTCTCGTGAGGGTTCGTCATGCCGTCTCCTACGCCCGGAACAGATGCCGCCGGATCGCCGCGACGTTGCCGAAGATGCGTACGCCCAGGACGACCACCACGCCGGTGGAGAGCTGACCGCCGACGCCCAGCTGGTCGCCCAGCCACACGATGAGCCCGGCGACCAGGACGTTGGAGATGAACGAGACGACGAACTGCTTGTCGTCGAAGATCCCGTCCAGCTTGGCCCGCACCCCGCCGAACACGGCGTCGAGCGCCGCGACGACGGCGATGGGCAGATAGGGCTCGAGCGCCGCCGGGACCGTCGGGTCCAGGATGACGCCGAGGACAACCCCGACGATCAAGGCGAGGACGGGGATCACTTGCCACCTCCCGATGGCGACGCGGTCGCCGACGGCGACCCGGACACGACTGGCTTGGCGTACCGCAGCTGGGGGTTGGCGGCGGCGGGCAGGGTGAGGTCGTCGCTCCGCTTGACCGAGAACGACATCCCCTTGCTGTCGACGAGCTTGCGGAACAGGTCGGCGGTCGCCGACTCCGAGAACTTCGTCGCCATCGAGCCCGGCCCGATGGCGACGATCTTGTACGGGCCGACGAGCGGTTTGAAGTCCACGAGAATCGCCTCACCCGCCGAGCGGATGGTCGAGGTCGAGGTGAGCCGCTGGCCGTTGATCGCGATGGCCTCCGCGCCGTCGGTGAACAGCTCGTTCACCACGTTGCGCAGGTCCACGAAGAGCACGCGCGCGGTCTTGTCGGCCTGGCCGGTCACCGGATCGGCCTTGGCCGGGCCGTCGCCCAGGGTGATGGTCACCCCGTCGCCGGTCACCCGGCGCAGCCCGGTCGCCGCCTCGTAGGTCCGCAGCCGCTGCAGCGTGCTGTCGTTGAGCAGGGCCGCCTGCAGGCTGTTCACCTGCCCCCGCAGCAACTCCTCCCGCCCGGTCAGCGCGTCGATGCGGTCCTGCCGGGTGTGGATGTCGGCGATCAGGCCGTCGCGGGCCGTCTGCCGCTGGGGCTGCTCCTCGACGACCTTCTGGTACGCCACCGCGAGCAGGAAGCCCAAGGCCAGCGCGGTCACCGCGCCGAGCGCCTTGTACGCCGCCTTCGCCGCCGGTTTCCGGCGAGTGGACGCCTCGTAGGCGGCCCGGCTGGCCTCGACGGACTCCCGGAACAGGGAGTCCAGCAGATCCGTGCTGTATCGGCGGCGGGCCTGCGCGGCCTGCTCGCCGGTGTCGGGCTGGGGCGCCGGGGCGGCGGTCATGCCGAGCCTCCGGCGGCGACCGGCTGCTTCGCGCGTACCACCGACCGAGCCTGGAGGATGTAGAGGCCGCCGGCGACCCAGTAGAGGACGAGCCCCCACCAGGCCAGTGCCCACCCGATCGCGTGCGCGACCGACGCCACCGCACCGTCGGCGGCGGAGGCGAGCAGCAGCACCGGGAACGCGAACAGCAGAATGAACGTGGCGGTCTTGCCGACGTAGTGGACCGGCAGCGGCGGCACGCCGTAACGGCGCAGCACCAGGACCACCACGCTGAGCACGGCCTCGCGGGCGAGCAGCGCGATGGTGAACGCCCAGGGCACGACGCCTTCGACGGTGAACGCGACGATGGTGGCGAGGATGTAGAGCCGGTCGGCGACCGGGTCCATCAGCTCACCGAGGCGGCTCACCTGCCCGAGGCGCCGGGCCAGGTAGCCGTCGATCCAGTCGGTGGTCCCGCCGATCGCCAGCACCGCGACCGCCCAGCCCCACTCGTGCGGGCCGAGGAAGAGATAGAGGAACAGCGGTACGCCGAGCAGCCGCAGAAAGCTGATCGCGTTGGGGATGGTCAGGATCCTCGACCGGGGATCCGCCTGCGTCATCTCGCCCCCCTAG